>JADLHE010000179.1 GCA_020848965.1 Saprospiraceae bacterium | reverse complement strand
GACGTGATTTGCAGCACGGAAAGCGGCACCCCGGGTTGGGAATTGAAGCTCTTGGGGCTGCGCACGATATGGTAGTCTTCGTAGAGCAACTGAAAGAGCCACTCCTTCACGATGGTCTTGCCGTTGCTGCCCGTGATGCCGATAACGGGCAAATCGAACTGCCGACGGTGCCAAGCGGCAAGTGCGTGAAAGGCGTCCTGCGTGTTTTTAACGAGAATGAAATTGGCCTGTGGAAAAGCTAAAAAAGCAGCCAAATGCTTGGAAACCAAGAAATTGCGCACACCCTGCGCATACAAATCGGCGATGAATTCGTGCCCATCGAAGCGCCTGCCCTGCAAGGCTATGAAAAGGGAACTGGCCGGAAAAATGACCTGTCGGCTATCGAGCAACAAGTGGTCAATGGCGGCATCTTGCGGTAGGGCCAGGAACTGGCCGCCCGTAATTTCAGCGATTTGTGCGATGGGGTACTGCATGGGGCAAAAGTAGGAAAGCCTTGAGGATAAGAGATTGGCAAGTAGATGGAAAGGAGTAAATGGGGAATTTTTGCTTATGTCAATTGCAGTCCCGGTATTCTGGAAAAATCCTTTGTGTTTAGGGTGATTAAAGGCAGGTTGTTGTCAACTACCATGTTTCCATTTTCATGTTCTTGAAAAGCGTCAAATTTTCATCAAACGTCTTTATTTCATCAGCCGACCAAGGCTTTAGGGAAAGCAACTTGTTACGGTAGGCCTGATAATCGAAGTGCGGCTGGTCGGGTTGGGTTATATCTGGCTTTTGTTCAAACTTGTGCTTAGGGGTTCCTTTATTACGAGATGGAGCATGGCGCTTAGCTTGCTGTTTAATCAGCAATTCAATGAACTCAGCCACGAGTTGCTGGGAGAATTGGTCAAGTTTATTGTATTGAACCAAGATATTTTCCATGGCAATGTTATTTGAGGCCAAAGTTAATGTAAATACCCTAAGCTGCCAACTCCTTCAAAATTCCTACCTTCGCCGCTCGTTTTACCAAACCTATCGAGCATTGATAACGCATATCCGAGGCGATATTACCCATAAAACGCCCACCTATATTGTGGTGGAGGCCGGGGGCATCGGCTACCACATCAACATCAGCCTGTTCACCTACGCCAAGATTGAGAAGCTGGAGCAGCTGAAAATCCTGACCTACCTGCACATCAAGGAAGATGCGCACACCCTTTACGGTTTTGCCGAGGACGAGGAGCGCATCCTCTTCACGCACCTGATTTCGGTATCCGGCATCGGCCCGAACACGGCACAGGTGATGCTATCGCAGATGCACCCCGACGAGCTGCGGGCGGCCATCATCGGCGAGAACGAGGCAGCGCTGCGCAAGGTGAAAGGTGTGGGACAGAAGACGGCCAAACAAATCATCCTTGACCTCAAAAGCAAAATGATGAAAACGGGCGGGGACATCACGCCATCTCTGCTCCCGGCGGACAATACCATTCGTCAGGAAGCGTTATCTGCGCTATTGGCTTTGCAAGTGAACAAAATTCAGGCTCAAAAAGCCCTGAACAAAGCACTTGACGAGCAGCCCAGCGTAAAGACGGTGGAAGATTTGGTAAGGCTGGCGTTGAAACTTTTGTCTTAGATGTTTGATGAGTTTGAATCGTTCGATGAGTTTGAGTTGCTTCGCAACAAATCAAACCATTCAAACTATTCAAACCCATCAAACATTAAGCGAATTTGTTAAATCTCGCCACCTATAAAGGCCAAAAGGCCATCCATCGTTTTAGGGTCAATCTCGGCACAGCGAGCACAGGATTATTTGGACGTTTTACGGAAATAATATTTGTTAAGAATCCCAACTATTCACTTTCCTTTTCGTAAACCTGCCTTTAGCCATTCTTGGCTTTCAACAATTCTATGCCCGTTTTGCCACACGAAAAAAGCTTAATCGTCTATCGTAGGAAATCGAAGTCATTGCACATGCATCTTATGAAGAAGAGAATTAATTTACCCACTGTTTTAGCTGTTTTTGGACTTTTTGCGCTCGCCAGTCCCATGTTCGGAAGCAACAACTTCCCTGAGAACCCCTATTCGCCAGAATTCGTTTTGGGCGGCTCCCAAAAAGCCGAGGCCAAAGTGGTGAGTACAGCCGGCAAGGCCGTGCTCATTGTGCCGCCCTTGGCCACTAGGTACCTCACCGTGCCCGTGGACACCATCCCGCTCGAAGACCGTACAGGCGACTTCCTGAACCATTCCTCCAGCAACCCTTTCGACCTGAAAGACCCTGCCACCGTTACAAAAACCGTTGAGTTTGACCCGATTACGAACCAATACATCATCACCGAGCGCATTGGCGACGACTTCTACCGCCCGCAGAGCTACATGACTTTTGAGGAGTACCTCGACTACCAGGCCAAGCAACAGGAAGAAGAGTATTTCAAACAACTGAACGGCACAGGCGGCGCTGGCAGCACAGGCAGGCAAGACCCCATCGCAAAGATTGATGTGAAGAACCAGCTCATCGAGCGGCTTTTCGGTGGAACGAAGGTGGACATCCAGCCCCAGGGCAATATTGACCTCACCTTCGGGGTGGATTACTCCAATGTGCAGAACCCATCCTGGACCCGCCGACAGCAGCGCAGGGGCGGCTTCGATTTCGACATGGACATCCAGATGAACGTGGAAGGCTCCATCGGTGAAAAGCTCAAGCTCAGCACCAATTACAACACGCAGGCAACCTTTGACTTCGACAATACGATGAAGCTCAATTACAATACGGACGCCTTCGGAGAAGATGATATTTTGAAGAAAATAGAGGCGGGCAACGTGAGCCTACCGCTCAAAGGCAGTTTGATTAAGGGCAGCCAAAGCCTTTTCGGCCTCAAGACGGAGCTACAGTTTGCGAAGCTGAAGCTGTCCATGATTGCTTCGCAACAGCGCTCGGAGCAACAGAACATCACCCTGAAAGGCGGCAGCCAAGTACAGCAATACCAAGTGTTTGCGGATGCTTATGATGAAAACCGCCACTTCCTGCTCACCCATTACAACCGCAACAATTTCGAGGAAGCCTTGGCAGAACTGCCAGCCATCAAGACCTTGTTCAGGGTGCAAAAGATTCAGGTTTGGGTGACCGACAACCGCAACGAAACCACCAATATCCGGGACGTAGTGGCCATCGCCGACCTTGGCGAAACCACCCGAATGACCAACACTACGCCTGATATGCAGGCGCCAGTCGTAGGT
>JADLHE010000178.1 GCA_020848965.1 Saprospiraceae bacterium | reverse complement strand
TCCATGATTTTTGTTGGCACAAAGGACAGCACCACGAGTGTGCCACTCAGGCCTACATTCTCATATGAAAGGTCTTTGAAAGACAGTTGTAGGTCGGCAGGATGGAGTTCATTCAAGGCTTCTATCTTTTTTTTCAATAAAACAAGCCCTTTTGATACCCGCTTTATGCCCGCTTTTGTCAACTTCCTAGCCTTTGACACCTCAATTCCAACGCCATTGTCTTGTATGCTGCAGAAAACCCTGTTTTGATTATATTCAAAATGGACTTGGAGATTGGAGTGCCCATTTGGAGCTAAACCATGAATCGTTGCGTTCTCCAATACAGGTTGAAGGAGCATGGCAGGGAACAAAGTGTTGTTTGCAATATGTTCCTGCCCTGTTATCTCGTAATTGAACCTTGTGCCAAACCTCAATTTAATCATTTTCCAATAGTCCTGAACATAAGCAAGCTCTTCTTCAAAGGAGATGAAATCTCGTTCCGAAAAATACATCGTTCGACGAAGCAGGTCTGAAAAAATGGCAATATACTCGCTGGCCTTGATTGGGTCTGGCGGGTAGAAAAACTGCTGTATAGCGTTGATGCTGTTGCCGACGAAGTGGGGGTTCATCTGTGCTCGGATGGCCTGAAGCTGAAGCTCTGAGTTGGCATTTTGTACTTTCAAGAAGTTTTCCCTAGCCTTGAACAGCCTCGCAACGCCAAGGATGACGAGTGCAATAATGGACAGCCAAAACCAAGCCGTCTCCCACCAATGTGGCAGTATCAGGATGGTAATCTGGTCGGGTGTTGTGCTTTTGACACCACCTGGCAGAATGGCCGACACCGTTGTCAGGAATTTGCCATAGGAGGCGTTCACCCCATAATTGCGAACAGCGCCCTCGACATTGGCCACCTTGGCATTGGAGCTGAAAACACCCGAAATAGCATTGAATAGGTTCTTGAAGGTTAAGTATCGCAAAGGAAGCAGTTGCTCTTCCGTTCGGTACTCGAACCTTTTGTTGCCCCTTGAGCCATAATAAAGGGAGGCAAGTTCTATTTCCAGCATAGTGGCACCCGGTGGCAAAACCACTTCCGTTGGGCCATTGATAAGGTCGCTTTGGTACTTCTCGTTACCTAGGTTATATCGTATGGCGGTGATGAAGGTAGGAAAATCAGCGTTGGTGCGGTTTTGCTTGAGCAACAGCCTGGACAGCCCTGCAACTGTGCCGGCCCATAGGGTATCCCCTTCCACAAAAACACAACTGACATCGTTGTTGACCAAGCCGTTCGACAAGTCGTAATGCGCCAACTCCCATTGCGGCCCGATGGAGTATATGCCCGTATTGGTTGCCAGCCAAACAGTGCCATCTTTGGATGGATGCACCGAGTTGACGTTCTCAATGGGTGCCGGGAGCTTTTCATTAACGGGTATCACGCTTTTCACCTTGCCATCGTCTATCAAGACCTTGAGCAATCCAAAATCGGGCGTTACTACCCAGAGTGTGTTTTGGTCGGAGTGCTTTATGTCCACAATCCGGTAGGCCAGCATCGGGAATTTCTTCCCTATGTCTTTGCTGAAATTATCCTTCTCCGAAAAAAGCCCGTTCAGGGTTCCTATCCAGATATTGTCTTGGGCATCGGTATGGACGACCATCGTCCGCTCTTGAATCAATATTGCCTCGTTTTGGAACTCACGGTCTAGTTTGAATAGGTAATTGGAGGTGCCTGCCCATATTTCGTTCCCTTTTATGCTTGCGGACTTATAGGATCCCAACGCCCGGTTCGGCAATAGCTTGCCTTGCTTGCTTGAGTATATAGCCCTGTCTGTTACTGCAATCCATTGAGTATCTTGGGTGGTCTGTATTTGCCTGACCCGGTTGTATGCTCTTATGTCTGAAACCAATTGTGTTGTCCAACCTTTTTTGCCACGGAAATAAAGCTTCCCGCCATCATCGCCAATGACCAAAGTGCCGTTGGGCAGTGTATTGATTGCCGTAATATTGTCAGAAGCCAGCAGGTTAAAAGAGGATTTATCATAAACATACGCTGCGTTTTTTGGCAACACATATACACCATCATTAAAAGTGGTAAACCACAGGTTGCCCTCCTTGTCCTCATACAAGCTGGACACTTTTTTGCCCTTCATGTATTCTTTGGGCTTTGTTAAACCGTCTTTCTGGTGGTCGTAGCAACGGATGCCAGTCTCGCTCAACCTTACCCATAAACGACCTTTCCTATCGGAAAAACCCGTTGCAAAAAAATTGCCCAATTCCCTGCCAACTTCCTTGAAATTGACGCCATCCGATTCCAGTAATAGCAGCCCCTCCCGGTAAACATAAAGCACCCTATTGCCAACTTGGGTAATGCTTACATGCCTATATTTTGAGAAAAAATCATGGTCAACAGCATTACCTTCTTTCAAGCCCTTTTTCAATTTAACCATTGTTGAATATGGCACATCAAAAAAGGGCGGGGGCGCTATATAAATCACCTCGCTTTCTTGTTGGTCAACCAATTTGTAGAGGAACCAAAATCCGTAAGCGATGATATTCCCGTTAATTTCTCCTATTTTCTGTATCGTGTTTTTAGTTTCGAAACGTTCAATTTTATTGCCTGAATAAACGTAAAAAAAATCTTCCCCACAGATGAGCCAGACCCGTTTTTTTGAATCCTCAAAAAAACGGTAGGCACCAGACTTGGGCAGCTGGGCCAAGAGCGAGTCATTTGCCGCTGTCACGAACTTGCCATCTTTGTAGTACGAAGGCTGCTTGCCAAAACACGAAATCCAGAGCCGCCCATTGCTGTCTTCATGGAGGTTCAGCACCTCAGGGTCGGGCAGCCCATCCCTTATTCCGAACACCTTGAACCCATTGCCATCAAACCTCGCCAAACCATTGGCCGTGCCAAACCAGATAAACCCTTTGCTGTCCTGATGCGCACAATAGACCAAGGCGCTCGGCAGGCCATCGCTCACGCTATATTTCAGGTAGGCTGGCTCTTGCGCCCAAGCATGGAGGCAAAAGACAGTAGCCGTGAACAGAACAAGTAACCATTTGGGTATCAGCATATGCCGGGTCATGTGCGGAAAAATAGGCCAATCTGTATTAATTTGGCCAACAAATATACAACCCTGTCATCTCACCCAATAACCATGCAGCCTTGGCACGAAAAAGCACTGGCCGTGCCACAAATCATACCCGCAGTTTGTGGCAACCCGTCAGGCGAGCGCACCCGCGGGCTTAACGGTGGGCTGCACCCGCATCATGATGCCATATTTGGGCTTTAAGGTGATCAGCGGCTCCGGCTCCACCCGATGCCCTGCCACCAGTTCAAAATCAAATTCCCGCACCAGCAAGGCCAGCAAAAGCTGCATTTCCATCAGGGCAAAATGGTTGCCGATGCACATCCTCGGCCCAGCGCCGAAGGGCATATAGGCCATTTTGGGGCGCTCCTTTTCCACCTCTGCATTGAAATGTTCTGGATAGAAATCATTGGGCCGCTCCCAGTACTTTGGGTCACGTTGCATGGCCGCAATGCTGATGAAAACGATGCCGTTCGTCGGGATTTTCACGCCCAAGATTTCGTCCTCGGCCAGTGGCTGCCGCCCGATGGCGAAGCCCGGCGGGTAGAGCCGCATTACCTCTTGAATCACTTGCATCGTGTAGCTCAGCTTGCGCAAATCCTCGAAGCCCGGCATCTTGTCGCCCACCACGGCATCTATTTCGCTGCGCAATCGCTGCACGACATCCGGGTGTTGCGACAGCAGCCAAAGCGCCCAACTGAGTGCTGTGGCGCTCGTCTCGTGGCCAGCGGCAAACAGCGTCACTGCCTCGTCCCGCAATGCCCGGTCGCTCATGGCTTGGCCCGTGTCCTCGTCCTTGGAGGTGAGGAGCATGGTAAGCAGGTCGTTGGGCGGGTTTGGGTCGTTGCGGCGTGCTTCTATCAATTTGAAAATATAACTATCGAACCAAGCAATGTCCCGCTTGAACTTGCGGTGCATCCCGTTGATGTAAGTGAACGGAATCAGGTACGGCTTCACCGTGCGGTGAACGAGATAGTCCTGCGAGTCCATCATGATGCGGTACATCTCGTTGATGTCGGCGGTGTCTTCGGTGCTGAACAGGGTTTTCAGCACAATGCGGGCCGTGGCTTCCATCATTTCCTTGGCCATATCAAGCGGGGCACCTGCATTTGCCTTTGTCTTCAGCTCCGCAATGTATTTCCCTGCCACTGTGGACATTCCCCGGAACAGGTCTTCCAACTGTGTTTTATAAAAAGCGGGCTGAACGAGCCGCCGCTGCTGCCGCCAGAACTCTCCCTCGCTCGTCACTAACCCAGTGCCGACCGCCAGCCTGAGTTGCCGATAGGCCGGGCTTTTCCGGTAGTTCTTCTGGTTCTTTTGGAGCACGTGCGCCACCACTTCGTGGTTCGTCGTCACGTAGATTTTTCGGTTCAAAAAGGGCATCATGTAAAAATCGCCTATCTCCTGCGAGCGCTGAATGGTGAACTCGAAAGGGTTTTTCAAGAATTCCGCACCGGGCAGGAAGCGGTTTTTTCCTTTGAAAACGGGGATATTGGTTGGCATTGCAGTAAATTTAGTGGCGTAAATATCTGGCCTCGAAACAATCAAAACCCCATAAAGATGTCTTTTTGCGCTAAAATCCAGTATTTACCACGAAGCAAATTTTTTCTCAAAATCAATGTTCCAACATTTGAAATTGAGCTTCTATTGGCACCCTATTTCCCCCCAAATTTCATACCTTTGCGCCATGAAAAATACAGACGAACAAGAGGACTTTAAGCCAGACAATAGCCACTATGATGCGGGCAATATTACCGCATTGGAAGGCTTGGAGGCCGTGCGCAAGCGCCCGGCGATGTACATTGGAACGACAGACGTGAAGGGCCTTCACCACTTGGTGTGGGAGGTGATTGACAACTCCATTGACGAGCACCTTGCAGGTTACTGTACCCGGGTCGAAACCGTTATTCACAAGGACAATTCCATCACGGTAAGGGATAATGGCCGGGGTATCCCGGTTGGTATGCACGAAAAGCTGCAAAAATCGGCTTTGGAGGTCGTAATGACCGTACTCCACGCAGGTGGTAAATTCGATAAGGATACTTACAAGGTTTCCGGTGGTTTGCACGGGGTGGGCGTTTCCTGTGTGAACGCACTTTCCATACGCCTACACGTGGAAGTACACCGTGACGGTAAATACTTCGAACAGGAATACTCTCAAGGCAAGCCGCTCTACGACGTCCGGCAAGTCGGCCCCTCCAATATGAGGGGAACCTACGTCACCTTCAAGCCCGACCCCGAAATCTTCGTGGAAACGCTGGAGTACAATTACAATACGCTTGCCGCCCGTATCAAAGAGCTTTCGTTCCTGAACAAGGGCCTGGAAATGGTCATCACCGATGAGCGCCAAATGATGGAGGATGGCAGTTTCAAAACGGAAACCTTCCGCTCGGAGGGTGGCCTTCAGGAGTACGTGCTGTACCTCGATGAGACCCGTGCCCAGCTGCTCGAAAAGCCCATTTACGTGGTGGGCAAGGAGGACAACGTGGAGGTGGAAGTGGCCATGACCTACAACACCTCGTTCAGTGAGCATTGCTATTCCTTTGTAAACAACATCAATACAGGCGAGGGTGGAACGCACGTCAGCGGTTTCCGCCGTGCCTTGGGCCGTGTTTTCGGCAAGTTTGGCGAACAATCGGGTATGCTCACCAAAGCCAAGGTAACACTCTCCGCCGAGGATTTCCGGGAAGGGCTTACCTGCATCGTGTCGGTGAAAGTGCCGGAGCCACAGTTCAAGGGCCAAACCAAGAGCGAATTGGGCAACTCCGAAGTGCTGGGCATCGTGTCCCGTGCCGTGGACGATGCGCTCTCCACTTTCGTGGAGGAGAACCCAAACCTCGCCCGCCGCATCATTGAGAAAATCATACTCGCCGCCACGGCCCGCCAAGCGGCCCGCAAGGCCCGTGAAATGGTGCAGCGCAAAAACGCACTCACCGGCAGCGGCCTACCCGGCAAATTGGCGGACTGCTCCAGCAAAGACCCCGCCGAGAGCGAGATTTTCCTCGTAGAGGGCGACTCGGCAGGTGGTACCGCCAAGCAGGGCCGTGACCGCCACTTCCAAGCTATTTTGCCACTCCGGGGCAAAATCCTGAATGTGGAGAAGGCGATGGAGCACAAGATTTACGAAAACGAGGAGATAAAGAACATCTTTACCGCCCTCGGCGTCAGCATCACCGAAAACAACGACGGTGCAAGGGTGCTCAATATCGAAAAACTGCGCTACCACAAGACCGTTATCATGTGCGACGCCGATATTGACGGCAGCCACATCACCACCTTGATTCTGACCTTCTTCTTCCGCTACATGAAGCCGCTCATCGAGCAGGGCTTTATTTATATCGCAGCGCCGCCGCTTTACCAAGTGCGCAAGGGCAAGCAGTTCCGCTATTGCTGGAACGACGAAGAGCGCCGAGATGCCGTGGCACATTATTCCAACGGCGAGAACGACAACTCCGTGAAAACGCAGCGATACAAGGGTCTTGGTGAAATGAATGCCGAGCAGCTTTGGGAGACCACTATGGACCCCAACAGCCGCATCCTTCGCCAAGTGACCATTGACGACGCCGCCGAGGCCGACCGCATCTTCTCCATGCTCATGGGAGAAGAAGTGCCGCCACGCCGGGCCTTTATCGAGGCCAATGCCAAGTATGCGAAAGTGGATGCATGAGATGTAGTGACGATTTTTGAGTTACGAGTTACGAGTGGGCAGTCTGGGTTACAGGTTGCCCACTTGTCGTTTAAAGCAAAGCAAGCTGGATGAAAAAACTGCTTCGAAATGGCTTTTTGCTGATAATCGTGCTGGTGCTGATACGTGGTTGGCTTTTCCGGCTTACGGTCGCCTATCATCCCATCAGCGAGCGGGCAACCATTGCCATTGAAGATGAAGGCTTCGCACAAAGTATTGAAAATCAAGGCATTGACACCACGTTGGAATATTTGGTAAAGCGCTCCCTAAAGCTCACCACCTAACAGCTTCAGTTTTCCTTCGGTAAATGCGACAGCGACCCCAATCGGCTTTTTTACTCAAAAAAGGCGAACTGTGTGGGTTATGCCGCCTATTTCAGCACCGTTTGCGAACGCCTGATAAAGCGGGCGGGCTTGGTGGAACGCTACCGAGTCAAGCACCTTCGGGCCAAAATCAGCTTCCTAGGCTTCGATTTGCATCATCTTACCAATGACCCATTTTTCAAAGACCACGATTATAATATGGTGGAAGACCTGAAGACGGGCAGCAAGGTTTTTGTGGATGCTTCCACGAAGGATGTGCTAGGGATTGGCTTTGTGAATAGTGAATAGTATTTACCTAAGTTTTTGATTTTCAACCGCTTCCGAAACGCTTAATGCCCTGTCATAAAACCTTAGCGCCTTCATTTCTTCCGGCAAAATCCTGATTTCCTTTTTCCGATTTGACAAAACCTGCCCCAAAAATGGCGAGTAGTGCCGCCAGCCGAACTGCCGACTAACGCCGCCGTCGCAGAGCTGGCCGTCCACCACGGCGAGGATGATTTTTGGGCCATTGTCCGCAATGAACGTGACCCGGTGGGGCCGCACGATGTCAAGCAGGCCGGGGTCGGTCGTCCAAGTTTCGCAAGTCTCTGTATTGCAAAGGTTTAGCTCCAATTGGCGGTAGCCCATTGTGCGCACATAAAAGCCAGAACCAGCGTCATTGCGGGCGTCAAGCAGGATGCGGTTGTCAGAGAAATCCTTTGGCTGAACCGTCATTTCGATGCTCAAGCCCCCCGTGTCCCGCATGGCGTTCAGGTAAATAAACCCATTGTCCAAATTCTTTGGAAAACCGCTCACGGCCAGCTTTTCGTTTTTGAGGGAATCTTCGTTGAAAACCAACACAGGCGGGCGTTTTGGCGATGCTTTTTGTAAGAAGCTGGAATCAATTTGCCCCCAAAGCCCATTCAAAATCACGTCAGGAACAGGGTGGATGCGGGCTTGGAACTTGTTGGTCTCCGTCACCCAAAAACGCCCCGCTGCCTCCACCAAATCGGGGTAACTGAAACGGCCCGTTTCATAGCTTTGGTCATTGCTGTACAGCAAAACCTCTGGCTGCGACCAGCGCAGTTCACCACCGATTTCCACACCAGCAGCCAGCCAAGCTGGGTTGCGGTCGCTGAAATGGTCGCCGCTGTGGTTGTGGAACCAGAGCAGGTACTTGCCGTTCGAGCAGCGCCAAGCCTTTGGGCAGGCACGTCCGTTTTTGATGGGGCGGCCATCGAGGTACTTGGCAGGCTGCGGCAATGTCCATGAATGGCCGCCGTCATGGCTGTAGGCTGCCATGAGGTAGCCCGTTTTTGTGCGGTAAATGCTGTAAAGGCTACCATCGCCCATTGGAATCACACTGTGCTCCTCCTGCACAGAACCAAAATCGGGATTGCGCAGGCCATGCTCTCCATCGGGCAATAGTTCCCAATGTAGCAATTCGGGCTTGCGCTCAGTTTCAATGTTTGCGCAGCGAAAAAACCAACCTTCGCCTTTGTCGAGCATGTATTTACCGAGCTTGGTCAGGCCAAACACCATGCCGTTGGGCGTTTTCACGGGCTTGCCGATGCCCCAGAAAATCTGCACCTCTCCCTGCCAGTCGTTGTTGAGGTCGCAGGCCGTTTTGCGGAGCGGCAAACGGTGGCGCTTCGACCAAGTGAGCCCGCCATCGTCGCTGTACTTGAAGCAGTACCAACCGAGCATGTCGTTGCGGATTTTATCGCCTTTCAGTTCTTTGATTTCATCGCCATTGTACGTGTAAAAAACATAGACCCGACCGTAATTGGTCAGGTAGGGCATGGCCCAACTTGCGGCTGGCCCCTCGGCTGGTTCTATGGCAATGGGCGCTGCCCAATTCTCCCCTAAATCGCTGCTGCGGCTGGCGGCGATGTGCTGGCCCTCCAAGCCTTCCTCCAGTTTGCCCGTGGTAAAAACGCAGAGCCAAGTGCCGTCGGCCAAGCTGACGATATAGGGCTGGTCAATATAGCCGGATGTATGGATTTCATGGCCATTGGCGAGGTTGCGAGGGTCGGGCTGGGCGCTGGTTTTGACCCACAAAAACAAGGCAGCAACAAGAGGTATAATCTGTTTCATAGGCATCTATTAAGGGTCACTCACATCCACGCCCTATCCCCTGATTCCACCTTGAACAGCACAAAATCCTGCACGGCTTGTGCCTTCTCGAAAGGGATATAGGGTACGCTGATGTCGCCCGCTGCTGTGTAGAGCGTGAGCCGGGCGAGCGTGGCCCTTTTGGTGAAAATGGCCTTGCGAACGCTCACGGCCTGCACTTTATGCCATTGCAGCAGTACGGCGGTGCGGTTGAAGGTGCCCCATTGCGCACGCAAACCCTCATCGCTCACCTCCCACTGCCACGAGCGGCGGTAGCGGTTGGCGAGCCAGAGCGCAATGGGGAGCCATAGCAGCCAGATGAAGGCGCCGTTTTGAAGCCAACTTCTGGTAATCAAAATCAGCACCGCCGTTGGCAATAAGCCAATCCGCAAAAACCGCCAAAATGTGGCGATGCCATCCACGCCGTGCGGCTCCCAATTTTGGGCGTTTTCCTCCGGGAAATAGGCCGCCCGCACCGCCTCCAATTGCGGAGCATAGCAGCCCGGTAGGCCTACGGCCAATTTGCCCGTCACGTCCACGCTGGCTGCTTGTGGCATCCGCACCTTCATCATGTTGAACAGCCGCATGAGCGGGCTGCTCGACCAAAGCACGTACTGGATTTTGGTCAAAACCGCCGATACTTCCTGCCGGGTGAAGAGGCCGCTTTCAATTTTGAAGCCCCGCTCGGTGCGCCAAAAACGGAGGCCAAAGTATTGCAGCACGGTGCGCACCATGGTGAAAAAAAAGGAGCCAAGCAGGAAGACCGGAATGACCATGAGCAATGCCAACAGGATGTCCCAGCCTTGGCTGGTGCCGAGCCACCAAGTCAGTTTTTTCTCCAAATCAATGCCGAGGGCATCTTTCACGTCGTCGGCGAAGCTGGCGAAAAACGCAAACAGGATGCCCGCTGTACGGAGGTGGTTTTGCGACATGCCGATTTTGGCGAGGTCGAGCGGGGTAAGTTGGAAGAGGAGTTTTGAAAAAACGGATGGGGCAGCGCTATCGGTGTCGAGGCCCGTTTCCAAAGGTGCCAAACGGCCAGCAGAGTGCTGCGCCGCCGATTGCCAACTCGTGACCACTTCCCGGAGCAATTCGGCCTGTGGCTTGCTGAGGGCATGGAGGCTGAACTCCTTTCGGGAAGAGCCTGCTGTGTCAATGTCCACGGCCACTACGTTTAGAAATTGGTGGATGATGGTCTGCCGGAAATTGACCGTTTGAACCCGGTCGAGCGGCACGTTGATTTTCGATTTGCGGAACACTCCCTTCTCAAGTACCAGCTCGTCGTCTTTGATGTAGAAGTACAGTTTGAAATAATTGAGTAGCGAAATGAGCGCCGAAAAGCCCGCCAAGCCTAGGAAAAAAAGGGTATAGCCGTTGATGCCCGAACTTTTCCGATTGAGGAAAAACACCAAAATGACCGGCCAAAATTGGCGGCCCAGCATTTTGATAAACCTGCCAAGGATAAATATGATGGCCGCCGATGACTGGCGGGTGGGCTGCGAGAAAGGTTGAACTTCGGACATGCGGTAATTGACTTTTTGCTTGAAAATTGGCTTTGCAAACAAGCGTCACAAATCCAGTTTGTTGCCATCTTTCCAGACTTCCACAA
Organism: Saprospiraceae bacterium; assembly: GCA_020848965.1. GTDB lineage: Bacteria > Bacteroidota > Bacteroidia > Chitinophagales > Saprospiraceae > UBA6168. The sequence goes on along the minus strand of JADLHE010000178.1, from coordinate 997 downwards.
TGGACGCCTCGTTGGGGCTTTGCGTCAGCACCACGGTCATGGCGTCGTTGAATGCCTCCTCGAAGCTTTTGCCCTCGCCGAAACCATTGTACAAACCTTCGGAAAAACCAATGGCGGCTGGGTCGGTGACGGGCAGGTTGTTGCCTACCACGTACATGCCCAATTCGGAAATGGCCTTGGCTTGGGCAGCGGTGTAGCAGGCGTTCAGTACCACGATTTGCGTGATGGTTCTCAGCGGTTTGAACAGGCGCTGCAAAGCGGGCAGGGGCATGGTCTGTGCCTTATTGTCTTCGGTGGTGATGACGATGCCCTCCTCGGTGCCGTGCCCCGAAAAATGGACGATGTTGGGTTTGTCGTTCATGGCCCGCACCAGTTCGGTAATGGTGACGGCCAATTGCGGCTGCAAAAAATCGAATTTGTCCCGTTGGCTGCCCCGTTCCAATTGCGCCTTTAGCAGGCGGTACTCCCTGTCCGTTTGTAGCCTTGCCTCGTTATCGGGGTTTGCAGCAATGAAGAGGATTTTGGTCACTTGACTTGCTGCGGGCGGGGTAGGGTGCTGCCCACCGTTGCCACCGTTGCCAACTAGTTCCAGCGCCCCAGCCGTGATTTTGTTGCGCTCCAGCGTGGCATCGCTGTTGCTCAAAAGGCCGAGCATTTCGTTGCGCTTCAAAGTGGCCAGCTTGCTCTGCAATACCACCACATCGTTTTTCAAATGGCTGGGAACGCTGTCCGACAGCGCATCCAGGGCTTCTTTCAGCCTGCCCTGCGCTATGAGTTCTTGAATTGGGTTCACGTTGGTTTGTATTGATTTGGTGAAAAATAGTTTTAAATAAACGGTTCGCCAGCATCCGCTATATGGCTTTCGGGGAGTGATGACGAAGCCCGATTGAAGCTCCCAATCCTGGCCGTAATGAACTCCTTTACCCGTTGCGCTTCTTCCAATGGCAGCCCGCCGATGCTGAGGTCGCTGCTGCTGCCTCCGGCCGTGAACACCCGC
>JADLHE010000177.1 GCA_020848965.1 Saprospiraceae bacterium | reverse complement strand
CGATGACTATATCGTGAAGCCGTTTGATTTTCGGGAATTGCTGGCCCGGGTGAAAGTATCCTTGAAAAGGCAGCCAACGGCCCCGCTAGCGGAAGAAACTATCTTGCAGGTTTCCGACCTCGAAATGAACCTCAACGACAAGACCGTGACACGGCAGGGCGTACCTATTTCATTGACAGTCAGGGAATTCAACTTATTGGAGTTCCTCATGCGCTGCAATGGCAGGGTGGCCAGCAGGGCCGAAATCAGCGAGCATGTTTGGGAACTGAACTTCGACACGGGTACGAATACCGTGGATGTTTACATAAATTTCCTTCGCAAGAAAATTGACAAGAACTTTGAGCCAAAGCTCATCCACACCAAATCGGGCATGGGCTACTTACTGAAAGCCTTGTAAAAATGAATATCCACACCAAGTTAACCCTCCGCTTTTCGCTCATTACAGCCTCCATCTTGGTGTTGTTCTCGCTGGCCGTTTACCTTTTTTCGGCCAATTTCCGGAGGGAAGAATTTTATCAACGCCTCGAAAGTAGAGCACTGACAACGGCCACCTTGCTCGTCACCGTGGACGAGGTGGACAAAAACCTGCTGCGCATCATTGACGACAACTCAGTGCCAGCCTTGCCGGATGAGCAAGTGCTTGCTTATGATAGCTCGAACCATTTGGACTATGGAAATACGGACCATCCCCGGCGTGACTACCCGCCAGCGCTGCTCGACCGCATCAGGGTGGCAAAGAAACTCTACTTTGACAACGGGGATTATGAGGAACTTGGAATGGTCTATACCGCCCGAGGGCAATCTTACGTCCTGATAGCCTCTGCTTTTGACCGCTATGGAAAGAGCAAGCTGTACAACCTCCGCACGGTCATCCTGGTTGGCCTGCCAATGGGCATCGCCATCATCGTGTTGGCAGGCCGCATTTTTGCGAAGCAGGTGTTGGCCCCCTTGGCCAAAATCAACGATAGCGTGACCAACATTACGGCTGGCAACCTCGACCAACGGCTCAACGAGGGCAATCAGACTGACGAAATCGCCCGTCTCGCCATGAACTTCAACCTGATGCTGGAGCGCCTCGAACGGGCGTTTGAAGTGCAGCAGAGCTTTGTCCGGGATGCCTCGCACGAACTGCGGACCCCACTAGCAGCCATGCGCAGCCAGTTACAAGTGGAGTTGGGCAAGGTGCGCAGCCTGCAAGAATACCAAGCCGTATTAAACTCGCAACTGGACGATGTGGAGTCGCTTTCTGAATTGACAAATGGCCTGCTGCTATTGGCCCGCTCCAGCATGGAACGGCAACGCCTCGATTTCCAATCACTAAGGGTAGATGAGGTGCTTTTCAATGCACAAGAAGAACTTGCACGTTTGAAACCGGACTATAACTTCCAATTCGATTACGGGAATATGCCCGAAAACGAAGCTGACCTTACCTTGCTCGGCAATGAGCGCCTACTATCCATTGCATTCATCAACCTAATGGACAACGCCTGCAAGTACTCGCCCGACAAAACGGTTCATATTTCACTCTCGGTCAACAACGGCAGCTTGGAAATCAGCTTCAAGGACAACGGGCCGGGCATCCCCGCCGATAAAATAGAACGGATTTTTGACCCGTTCTATCGGGTGGAGCACGTGAAGGGAAAGGTGAAAGGACACGGCATTGGCTTGTCGCTTTGCAAAAAAATAGTTGAGTTGCACGACAGCAGAATCATCGTCCAATCAACGCTTGGCAAGGGCTGTGTTTTCAAGTTGTTGTTTGCTGCGCAACATATTGGCTAATTTCACTTTAATTTTTTTTTAATCAATTTCCAAAAGCGCTAAGGCGTTGATTCCCACATATTTGTGTCAGCAACCACTAAGCGTGAACCAAAAGCTTTCATTCACGTATTTCATGGCAGGCTTCGGGAGCCAGCACTTAGTTGAAGGGATTGGGGAATCCTGTTGGTTTGGAAAGCCAATTGACTTAAGTTCCATTTCAATGACTTGCTGCCGCTCTTTTGAAACATTTTCGACCAAAAATTAAAGGCTAGACCATGTGAAATTCACCCCAAATAGTTTTGGCCGACCCCAATTTTGACCATTTTTCAGAAAAATACAATTGTGATTTTTTCGGTTTTACCATTCATAGTTGAAGATTGTGCATATTTGTAGCTGTTCAGCGCAAAAGCATCAATAGCGGACAACCACCCGAAATTCACTGTAAGTCACCAATTGTTAGCCCATTGTGGTTTCAAGACATCCCGTAACTGGTTGCAAAACAACCACAACGAGCTTGTGCGCAACGAGGTAGCTGCTGCAAATGTGCAGAGCGGCCTTTTTACTGTCCTTTGGTTTGATAGAGGCGTACGATAGGACGCCCGTGAACATAGTAACATTCATTTTTTCTTAAACTGATTACACATGAAAAGACTCATTATTCTCGTTCTCATTTGCATGAGAATACCAGTGCTGTTGTCCGCTGGAACGCCCAGCGGCGCAGCATTGGATAGCGTAAGCATCAGCTTGGACAGCGTGGCACGGGTAAGCTGCCACGGTGGCAATGATGGTGCAGCTTTTATCTCCGTTTCGAGCGGCCTTGCACCGTTCTCTTTCCTTTGGAGCAATGGCGATACCCTTCAAAATGCCGACTCGCTCGCTGCTGGCTTCTACAGCCTGACCGTCACCGATGCGGTGGGCGACCAAGCCGTGCTTGATAGCGTCGAAATCGGGCAACCCGACGCAATTACAGTTGTCACCGAGGGCGGCACGATAACCTGCTTCGAGCCGTTTCTGATACTGTTCGCTGACTACGACACTACGAACACCACTTTCGTTTGGACCTCCGACAATGGTTTTGAGTCAACGGAACTGTTCCCAGTGGTGGAAGCTGGTGGCGACTATTATTTCACCGTCACCGATACGATCAACGGCTGCTCGGCAACCGACACGGCCACGGTCATTGCTTTTCTGACCGCCCCCGACCTTACCATCACGGCTGGTACGATTACTTGTGCCAGTTCAACGGCTACTATTCAAGTCACCACGCAGACACCCGATGTGGTGTACTACTGGTCAGGGCCTAACAATTTCGGTTCCACCGAACAAAACCCGACGGTGAGCCTGCCGGGCCTTTATGAAGTGGTTGGACAAGACACGGTTTATGGCTGCATTGCTTTGGCAAGTGCTACCGTGGAACTTGACACCGTGCCCCCCACCGCCGATGCAGGCGAGGACCAAATCCTCAATTGCCATGCAACCGACATTTACCTGAATGGAACCGCCTCTTCGCAAGGCAGTTTCAGCTATCAATGGACAACTGTTGACGGCCAAATCGTCGAAGGCGAAAACACGTCCACACCGCTCGTAAGTGCCGCTGGCACTTATACCCTCACGGTAACCAGCCAGACAAATGGCTGCACGGCAACGGACGAAACAACGGTGATTCAACGCCAACCGCTTGCCATCCAAATCCTTGATTTACAAAATGTTAGCTGCCACAGTGCCGCCACGGGCACCGCTTCGGTAGCAGGCTTGGGCGGCTCAGGTGATTACAGCTATGTTTGGTCAAATGGCAGCCAGACCGCCACGGCAACCGATTTGGTGGCGGGCAGCTACACAGTGGTGGTAACGGACAGCGAAGATTGTACGGCCTCTTATGTGCTCATCGTGAACGAGCCAGCGCCATTGGCGGCCAATACTTCGGCCACCGGCCAAAGCCTTTTGGGCATAAACGATGGCACGGCATCCGCTGCGCCAACGGGCGGCACGGCTCCTTACACCTATTTGTGGAACAACGGCGGCACCACCGATACCATCACCGGCCTTAACCCCGGCGCTTACACGGTCATCGTAACGGACGACAAAGGCTGCACCGTTTCCGAAACGACCAACGTAAACGAGTTTCCTTGCGTAATCACGGGTACTGCAACCTCCACTCCGACCTCTTGCTTTGGTGGAGCCGATGGCTCAGTCTCAATCGAGTTGGGCAACGCAATTGCCCCAATTGATTTCCATTGGTCGAACGGCGACTCCACGGACTTCTCCAATGACCTAGCCGCTGGGTTCTACACCATTTCCATCACAGACAGCACGAACTGCTCGCTGTTTTTCACGATTGACATTACCCAACCAACTCAAGTAAGCATCTTCGAGTTGTTCCATGAAGACGCCCCTTGCCCAACGGACGCCACGGGCAGCGTGACGGTAGCCGTCAACGGGGGCGTGCAGCCCTACGCCTTCCTTTGGTCAAACGGCAGCACCGAAGCCACTGCCAGCGGCCTGAGCATTGGTGAGCACAGCCTTAGCCTGACCGATGCCAATGGCTGCAGCCAGACACTGACGACCACCATTCTTGGTACAGACGACCAAGCTCCGACCCTTGTTTTGAACGACTTTACAGCATTGGCGCTGGATTCAAATGGCATAGTCACCATTACGCCCGACGTATTAGACGATGGAAGCTTTGATGCTTGCGGAATCGCAAATTGGTCAGTGACACCCAATAGTTTTGACTGCTCACAAATAGGCGAGCAAGTCGTGACGATTACCGCCACGGACACCAACGGCAATTCCAATTCCGCACTGGCTGTTGTGATTATTGAAGACAAAATTGTGCCGAGCATCACTTGCCCAAGCAACGTGACCTTGAGCGAATGCAAACCGGTTTTGGACTTCCAACTGCCTGTTGCAGCAGACAATTGCGCCAGCAACAGCGCAGCACTGTTGCAAACCGAGGGCTTGGCCTCCGGTTCCACTTTCCCGCTTGGCGAGACAGTGCAAAGCTTCAGCTATACCGATGCCGGCGGCAATACGGCCACTTGCAGCTTCACGGTGACCGTTAATCCAGCGATGGAAATAGGGCTTACCACTGCCGATGCCTCCTGCAATGGTGCTTGCGATGGTGGCGCTACCATTTTCCCAAGCAATGGCGTGGCTCCTTACCAAGTAATTTGGAGCAATGATGCTTCTACGCTCAGCGTTAGCGGCCTTTGTGCTGGCGATTACGCTGCTACGCTGACCGACGCAAGCGGTTGCGAAGCGCAACTAACTGTTCAGATTGCGGAACCAACGCTGCTCACGGTCGAATTGGACAGCGTGGCCTATCCATCTTGCCCAAGCGACGAATCAGGCTTTATTTCCGTCAATGTGGCGGGCGGAACCCTACCTTACTCCATTGAATGGACAAACGGAACCAGCGGAAACTCCATCAACCACATTGGTGCTGGCACCTATTCGCTCCAAGTGACGGATGCAATTGGCTGCACTACGTCTTTCGTTCAGGTGCTGACCGCAACAGACCAAGAAGCACCGCAATTATTGCTGCTGAACAATCTTTCCCTTGTTTTGGGCGCTGATGGCACTTCGCAAATCACGCCCAGCATGATTGACACCGGCACGACCGACAACTGTGGCATTGACGGTTGGAGCATTTCGCCTTCCGTCTTGGACTGTGGCGACCTCGGCACTCATCCCGTTACGGTTGTAGTAAGCGACGCTGCGGGCAATACAAGCGCTGGAACCATCTCCGTCACCCTTGTTGACAATACCACGCCCACGGTAATTTGCCCACAAAACATCTCGGTGGGCAGTTGCAACGCAGTCGTGACCTTCAGCCTTCCATTGCTCAGCGACAACTGTACGATTAACCCTGCGGCACTGATACAAACCGCTGGCTTGCCATCTGGGTCAACGTTCTTAATTGGCTCAACAACACAAACCTTCACTTATTCAGATGCCTCCGGCAATGCGGCCACGTGCAGTTTTACCATCACGGTGGCCAACCCCCTCGTGGTGTCAGCAACGGCAATAAATGCCAGCTGTGACAATGCTTGCGATGGTGAAGTGACCTTGAACATCACGAGTGGCGCAGGTCCATTCGAGGTACTATGGAGCAACGGCCAAACCGGCCTCACTGCTACCGGCCTGTGCTCAGGCTTTGTATCGGCCACCATCACCGATGCGTTTGGTTGCGAAAACACTTTCACAACCACCATTTCAGACCCGCCAGCATTGAATCTTTCCATCGCCGGTGGCTCACCCGATGTGAACGGCCAAGGCGTGGGCAGCATCTCCATCAACGTGAGCGGCGGCACGCAGCCCTATTCTTTTGCTTGGACAAAGGACGGCGACTCGTTCTCCAATGCGCAAAACCTGACGGGCCTCAACGCTGGCACTTATGCCGTGGAAGTAACGGATGCCAATGGCTGCATCATCAACAGCATTGAAATCATCATCGAAAACCTGACGGGTACCGACGAACCAGCTTGGGCCAACGGCCTGCGCCTCTTCCCGAACCCAGCCACGGACTGGACGCAGCTGTCAATTGGCAATCCGCTGCCAGTAAATTGCGAACTGCGTATGCTCGACCAATTGGGCCGCATTGCGCTCAGCACCAATATCTCAAAAGGCGAGGTGCAGCGCACGATTGATTTGAGCGCATTGACCCCGGGCACTTACACTTTGATGCTCCGCAACGAGCAGGAAGTAGTGGTTCGGAAATTAATAGTGCAGTAATACTATAGTAAATTTACGATTTTGGATTTACGAATTACGATTGGGCAACTACTTGATTTTCAGTTGATTGCATCAGAATCTAAATCTAAACCAATATCGTTGGGCTACTTATTTTCATGTTTTTCAGCAATACCTGCCGATGCCGAACGTGCGTCGGCAGGTTTGTTTTTTTGGTGCGGCGCAATGGCATGACCTGACCTTTGTCAGCCCTATTTATGAACATAATCACCAAAAAGCACGGGCTTTCACGGCCATATTTGAGTATCAGAATGAAAAAAATCAATCGCCGTGAAAATCATCCACAAGATCCTCGTCCCCACCGATTTTTCGGATTGCGCCATCAATGCCTACCACTTCAGCCTACAACTCGCCAGTAAGTGGAACGCCAATATCAAGCTGCTCCACGTGGTCACACCCGATTACGGCGTCACCGACCTGCCCGTACTAGTGGACATTGCCACGAAAGAAAAGATTGAAGTGAGTTCGGAACTGCTGAAAAACTTCAGGGAAAGCGGCCTTGCCAATATGCTGGAAATGCTGCCCAGCTTGCCCGTTGTAACGGACGAACTGAAAGTAAGTAGCTTGCCGTATGCGGCCATTGCCACAACAGCCGATGAAAATGAGGTGGACTTGGTAGTGATTGGCACCAACGACTACCACTCCGCTTGGGAAAACGCCTTTGGCACCAATGCCAGCTCTGTGCTGAAGCAAGCGCATTGCAATGTGCTGGTCGTGCCCGAATTGGCACCTTTTCATGGCTTTTCGGCCATCGGCTTCGCAGCCGACCTCCACGAAACCGACCCTTACCACCTCTGGCGGTTCTGCAAATTGATGGAGCCGTTCCATTCCGTCGTGCATTGCACCCATATCGAAAAACAGGGCAGCAGCGACAAGACGCAAATGCGCTTTGAGGAGTTGCAGGCGTTTTTTGAGAATAACAACACAGCGTTGCAGCTCCAATTCCATGCCTTGGACGAAGATTCCATCGAAACTGGGCTTGGTGTTTTCATCGAAAGCTATGGCCTCGACCTGCTGGCCATGCCGTCGCCGCATCGGGATGCTTTCAGCAATATGTTCCACAAGAGCATGACCCGACAGATGGCCTTGCATTCAAAAGTGCCGCTGTTGGTGATGAAGTGAGGCTTTTTAGCGCCTTGGAAAACAATTCAACATGACAAAGCAAATCCCACGTTGGCTATTGGTTTTCCTGCTGTTCTTCAATGCGGTGGGGGCTTATTTCGGCAGCTATATGTTTATCACCGACCCCAGCGGTCATAGCCTTCAAGTGCCAGACGGCGTGCTGAATGGCTCCATTTTCAAGGATTTTTTAATTCCGGGGATAATACTGCTTTTGGTAAACGGGCTATTGCCCACCATTGCGGGTATTGGCATGATTGCGAAGCGGCCCATGAAAGCTTTACCAGGGTTCGGTTTATTGCAACACTATCATTGGGCATGGTCGCTTTCTTTAATTTCAGGCATCGGCCTCACGGTTTGGATTGCGGTCCAAATAGCCATCTTGGGTTATTGGCGGGAGCCACCTTTTCAAATCATTTATGGCAGCATGGGGGCTATGATGACCATCTTAACTTTGCTACCCAGCGTTCGGCAACACTACAAGCTGATTGAATAGGGCATTTAATAACAGTTTTTCCTCATCCATCAATGGAAAGCAGCGGTTGATTTCCTACCTTTCCCGCCGTTTTTAACCAAAACCACTGCGATTGATATGGCAATGCTAGAAGTTATCATCGGGATGATATTTACCTTCATGCTCCTCAGCCTGTTGGGCACTACTTTTAATGAACTGGTGTCGGCATGGCGGGGCTGGCGGGGCTTTTACTTGGAGGAGGCTTTGAAACGCCTGCTAGAATTTGATGACAAGCCGGATGTGTTCAAAAAATTCATGAAAAACCCCTTGTTCCGGCAGATGATGCAGCACAAGGTCATCTTTCGGAAATCGCAGGCACCGGCCTACCTAAGCTCGTCCAATTTCGCTTCCATCTTGACCAATGTGCTGAAAAAGAAAGAAAAGGCGGTGAACACCGTCGAAGACATCATTCAGGGCGTGCCCGAAGGCAGCCAACTCCGGGAAGTTTTGGAACAGTTCAAAGAAGAGGGCCATACGACCGTGGAAGCATTCAAAGGCCGGATGCAGTCTTGGTTTGATGATGTTATGGGCCAATCCAGCGGCTGGTACAAGCGCCATTTGCAGTTCGTCACCTTCTTCGTGGGGCTTGGCATTGCCATCATTTTGAATGCGGACAGCTTCCAGATTTATTCGCACCTGACCACCAACGCCGCCAACCGCCAGAAGCTTTCCGCCTTGGCCAAGTCTTTTGCCGTTGATAACGAGACCCTTCCCAGCTTAACGACACCGCCAACAGCGCCATTGTCGGGGGCCGAAATCAAGCAGGGCGTGAAGGAGTTCGTCAATACCCCTGAATTTCGCACGGCCTCCAATATCCTAGGGCTAGGCTGGAGCCGCTCCGACTTTTATGCAAGTCCAACGACATGGCTGCTCAGGCTGCTCGGCTGGTTCATCACGGCGCTGGCCGTCTCGCTCGGCGCACCGTTCTGGTTCGATGTTTTGAAGAAAATCATCACCATACAAAGCACAGGTAATGCAGGCGGCAGCGGCGGCAATGGACAAGCGCAGGTCATCATCAATGCCGCAGCCAATACCGGGGACATTAAGAAGGTATAAAAAGGTTAAACAATCAAGGATTAAGCTTAGCTACAGGTTTTCTCGGTTGTAACCGAGAAAAATAGCTATATTTCTCGGTTACAACCGAGAAAATGCCTATTTTTGACCAAAAAAAACCTCATGCTTGTAACTCGAGCCTTATATGACAAAGTGTTGGAGAAAATCACGCCTGAAAACTACCAATCCTTCCTTTCACCCAGCTAAGACTTCCCTTTTTTCGCCGCCCCTTCTACCACCAGCACCCAATCCCTCCCCATCTTCGGCGGCGTGAAAGTTTGCGTTTTTTGTTGCTTTGCAACGACCGTTTTACCCGTTCTAGGGTCGTACCATTGTACCCGTTTTTGGCCTCCGGCAATTTTCTTTAAATCCACGGTAATCGCCTGATTTTCAGGCAAATAAACCATTGCGAAGCTACCATCCTCGGCCAGCATGGCCTGCTGGTGCTTGTCCCATTCTGCGGGATTATTGGATAGAATGATGCTGTTGTCGGCCTTGAGTTGTGCGAATGGGGCGTATTCCATCAGCTTCACCAAATGAACCAACTGGTTGGCAGCCGGGGCCTTCAATGCCTGCCGCCAATGGATGATGGTATCCCCGTTGTTGATGGGCGGCTGCTTGGCGGGGTCGCAGAACTGCCAGATGAAGTGGTGGCCATAAGTTACGCCACAGCCCCCGGCCAAGACGCCCCGCCAAATCCTCGCCCGCACGTCGTAGGCCGTGAAATAGCCCCGCTGCCGGGTCCATTTGCCATCCCAAGGGTTCACGGGGTGGTCTTCGTAGCAGGGTTCCATGTCGAGGCTGGGCTTGGGGGGCGTCATTTTCAGGTCACGCTCCACCCAGTCCCAAGCACGGGCCTCCCGGCTGCCGTGGCCGCTCTGGAAGCTGTTCATGTCGAGCCAAGGCTCGTTGTGAATGTACTGCGTGGTGGAGTTTTCGCCGCCCCAAGGGTGGTAGGTGATGAAGACTTCCTGCTCACCATATGCCTCCTGAATGCCCCCGGCCATTGCCCGCCAGATGGGGCGGTCGTCGTATTCCTTCCCGTCATTTCCTTTGTACTTGGCTGGGCGGTCGCCGCCCAATATCCAAAGCACATTGGGCTTGTTTTTGTAGCGCTCCGCAATGGTTTTGGCGCAGGCACGGGCGTTTTTTTCATCGAACACAATGGGGCCATCGCCCCAAAGATGCGCCACCTTGTCGCCCCAAGTAGGCAGCAGGCCAATGTACAGCCCCCGCTCGGCAGCAGCTTTGATGACGAAGTCCACATGGTCCCAATAGTCGTATTCAGCACCGTCTTTTGGATTGTTGCCGGGCGTGACGTCAAGGCGGTTGGGGTCAAGTTCCACGAGGGGCAAATCACCATAGGCATTGGGCTTGCGCAGCCCATCGAACTCGGCCAGGGCCACTGCCTGAATGACGTTGAAGCCTTGCGCCTTGCGAGTGTCGAGGTATTCGATGGCCTCTTCCCGGTTGAGGCGGTGGAAAAGCTCCCAAGCCGTGTCGCCGAGCCAGAAAAAGGGCTTGCTTTCGGCACCTGCCTGCCCAGTAAGTTGTGTTTCCAGCGTCCGTTGGTTGGCAGCGACCCGGACGTGGGGCATTGGGGCGGGGCTTTGCGCAAGCGCAACAACCGAACAAAATAGAAGCGTAAGAATGATTGAAAACTTTTGCATCTCAAATTTAATTGAACATGCAAGATAATGTACGGCTTGGATATGTGGTATCCTACCAGGGCATCATTTGCAGCAGATCGGTTTCCTCGCTTGCAACAACCCCCATTCAAAGCGCTGTTTTCCCCGTTCAGCCAGTTTGCCATAAAATTCCATGTGCCTACGCCTACCTTTGAAACGATACACCAATCCATTTCATGTAAAACCTTGCATGAAACAGCCAAAGCTTATGCATTTTTCCTACAACTACCGATCTGCTCAGTTGCCAATCTCTTTTAGCAATTACATGAGCGACTTTGCTGGCTGGCTCTCCAATTTCGGAACCTGCATTTGCTTAGCATTTGCACTTTGGTTAAGCCCAAATGAAAAGCTGCACAGCCAATGCCAAGGGTTCTCGGTGGACATCACCTCCAACCCGCCGCCACCCCACAACCTTTGTCCGGGGCAAAACATCACCCTGATTAGCAACGTAACAGGTGGCACTCCACCCTATACCTATGCTTGGACAAATGGCGCAACCACCCCCACCACCGTCATCACGCCCCCAGCAAATGGCAGCGAAATGCTCGCCGTCACAGACGACAATGGGTGCTTGGCCGAAAACTCCATCCATATAAAAGCCTCGGTTTGGACGGTGGACATACTCTACAATGGATATACCGTTTGTCAAGGGGATTATATGACCCTCAATGCCTTTCCCGATTTCCCAACTGGTACGACCTTCCTTTGGTCAACAGGCGCAACGACCCCTACTATCAATATTACCACGTCTGGAACCTATTCCCTGACCGCCACAAGTCCCGGCGGGGGCTGCTCCGCTACCGTTAGCGAGTTCGTACAGATGTCATTTTTCCCTGCACCCAACCCGAACATCAGCGGCGCCACGCAGCTTTGTTCCGGCCAAAACGGAACGCTATCAGTCAATAACAACCCCGGCGACTCCTTCGCATGGAGCACAGGCGCTACCACGTCCAGCACCTCCATTTCATCGGCTGGCACCTATTCGGTAACGGTTACGAACGATTGGGGCTGCACGGGCACCGATGCGGTGGTCGTCACTTCCGGCAGCTCCGTTACGCCAACCCTTTCCGCACCCCCAAGCCTCTGCAACGGGCAGTCGGGCACCATCGAAATCACCAATGCCGCCTCCTTTAACGATTTTGAATGGAACACCGGGGCTACCACACCGAGCATTACCGTCTCAACGGCTGGCACTTACTCGGTGACGGTCACTGCCCCTGGCGGTTGTACGGGTACGGGCAGCGTCGTGGTGCAATCGAGCAGTTCCAATATGAGCCTCAACGGTAGCACCACCGCCAATACCTCGTGCAATGCCGCCAATGGTAGCATCAACCTAAGCGCCTCGCCAGCAGGGAGTTATAATTTCGAGTGGTCCAACGGTGCTACCACCGAAGACCTCTCAGGCATTGCCGGAGGCAACTACATGGTGACGGTAACGGACAACGGCGGCTGTACCGCTTCAGCCAGTTTTGCGGTGGCGGAGAATGTCGTTTTGCCTTCGGCAACGGCCATTGCATCGCCAGCTTCCTGCGGGCAAAGCAACGGCAGCATTGACCTCAGCCTATCGCCGAGCGGCAGCTATACTTTTGAATGGTCGAATGGCAGCACGACCGAAGACCTCGCCAATATTGCCGAAGGCAGCTACAGTGTTACCGCAACGGCCGCTGCTACGGGTTGCACTGCAACGGCCAGCGCAACGGTGGGGAATACCACCATTGCCATATCTGTTTCGGGCACTGTGACCGACCCTTCCAATGGTCAAAACAACGGCGCTATTGACATAACCGCCTCGCCAGCAGGGACTTATGGCTATGTATGGTCAAATAGCGCAACGACCGAAGACCTTTCAGGGTTGGCGGCAGGCACATATACCGTCACTGTGTCGTTTGCCAATTGCACAGCAACGGCAACGTTCAATCTTGTTGCAGCCGCCTGCGACATGACCGTCAATATCACCTCCAGCGTGCCCAGCCCCGGCGTGGTCTGCGTGGGCGACGACGTTACCATTTTGGCCAACGTCAGCGGCGGCACTGCCCCATACACCTACGCTTGGTCGAATGGTGCGACGACGCCAAGTTTCACTGTGCCAGCGCCCATCAGCCAGACTTATGTGCTGGTCGTAACGGATGATGCTGGCTGTACCGCCTTGGCCACTGCCCACATCAAAATCAACGTCTGGTACGTGGACATCAACTACTCCCAGATACCCACTTGCCAAGGTGAAACCTTGACGCTCATTGCCTCCACCACCGCCGAAATACCCGGCACGACCTATACTTGGTCAACCGGACAGACGGGATTTATGATAGAAGTGGCGAGTTCTGGCACCTACTCGGTCAGCATGACCCACCCCAATGTGAACTGCACGGCAGAAGCCACCGTGACCGTTACCATTGGCACGGCACCTGCCCCCAACCCGCAAATCACAGGCCCCGCCACGCTTTGCGCTGGCCAATCGGCCACACTGAACGTGAACGGCGGGCCCTTCAATACCTATACCTGGTCGGATGGCAGCACCGACCCGACCTTGTCCATCACAGACCCCGGCACCTACGCCGTCACCGTCACCAATGCGGAAGGATGCACGGGTACCGATTTCATCGAGGTTCAAACCAGCGGCGCCACTCCCCTGCTCAACTCGCCAGCGCCCATCTGCCCCGGCCAAAGCACGACCGTGGAAGTGACCAATCCCGGCGAGTTCCTTTCGTTTCAGTGGAGCAATGGCGGCAGCGGCTCGTCCATTAGCGTCAGCAACCCCGGCACCTACACCGTCACTGCCACGGCGGCTGGCGGATGCACGGCCACGGCCAGCGCCGATGTGCTTTCTAATGGCACAAATATCAGCATCAGCGGGGTGGCCAGTCCGGTCAACTCCTGCACCAACCCCAATGGCGAGGTGGACATAACACCTTCACCATCAGGTAGTTACAGCTTCAATTGGTCAAACGGCGAAGCGACGGAAGACCTCACGGGCATTGCCGCAGGCACCTACTCCGTCACCGTGACCGACGGCGGCGGCTGCACGGCCAGTGCCAGTTTCACGGTAGCCAATAATACGGCATCGCCTTCGGCAACGCTCAACGCCACGGCGGCCACTTGTGGGCAAAGCAACGGCGCAGTTGACCTAATTATATCGCCGCCGGGCAACTACACCTTCGCTTGGTCAAACGGCGAGGCGACCGAAGACCTGACCAACGTGGCGGCAGGCAGCTATTCCGTCACCGTCACCTCCGTAGCTACCGGGTGCAGCACCACGGGCAGCGCCACCGTGTCCGACAATGGCACGGTGCCGACCATCACGGGCACGGCCAGCTCTAATACTTCTTGCACGGCCAGCAATGGCTCCGTCAATATAACCGCCTCGCCAGCAGGGGCTTATGATATTGTTTGGTCAAACGGCGAGGCCACCGAGGACATCGCTGGGCTTGCCGCTGGCAACTATACGGTCACGGTGTCGGTGGGTGGGGCCTGCTCGGCCACGGCCAGTTTCGTCGTGGTGGAAACCACCAATCTGCCGGGCCTCTCGGCCAATGTGGTGCCTGCCGTTTGCGGCAACCCGGTAGGCGCCATTGACCTGACGGTTGCGCCAGCGGGCAGCTACACTTTCACTTGGTCGAGTGGGGCCAACACCGAGGACTTGACGAATTTGCCGCCCGGCAACTATTCGGCCACGGTCACGTCCATCGCCACGGGTTGCTCCGCAACGGATACCTACAACGTGCCCAATAACAGCAATAATTTTAGCCTCGCAGGCTCGGCAATGCCCGTCACCAATTGCGGAGCACCAAACGGCAGTATTGACTTAAATATCTCACCATCAGGGAGTTATGATATTTTATGGTCAAACGGAACGGCCACGGAAGACCTCACGGGCATTGCCGCAGGCAGCTACACCGTTACCGTCACACAAGGAGGTGCATGTACCGCTTCGGCCTCGTTTACGGTGGAGAACCAAGTGGTGCAGCCCATTCTTTCACAAATCGCCAGCCCTGCCTCTTGCGGCCAAGCCAACGGCGGCGTTGACCTAAGTGCTTCTCCGTCAGGTGCTTACAGTTATATATGGTCAAATGGGGCGGCGACCGAGGACCTTACAGGCGTTGCCTCCGGCAGCTACACCGTCACCGTCACCGCCGCCAGTGGTTGCTCCGCAACTACCACGGCCACCGTTGCGGAGAACACAATGCCCATCGCCCTGACGGGCAATGCGACGGCGAACAGTTCCTGCACTGCTGCCAATGGCGCAATTGACCTAAATGTCTCACCATCAGGAATTTATACTTATTTGTGGTCAAACGGTGCAATTAGCGAAGACCTCAACGGCATTGCCGCAGGCAGCTACACCGTCACCGTCTCAGCGGGCGGCAATTGCTCCGCAACGGCGACCTACACCGTGCCGAACAACTCCGGCGCACCGAGCCTCAGCCTTGTACCAGATGCGGCTTCTTGCGGCATGGCCAATGGCGGTATTAATCTAAGTGCTTCACCAACAGGGGGTTATACCTTCCTTTGGTCGAATGGAGCAATCACGGAAGACCTCACGGGCATTGTCGCTGGCACCTATTTCGTCACCGTCAGTGCGGCAAATGGTTGTTCCGCATCGTCCAGCGCCGTGGTGCCAGATAGCCCCGCCAACTTCATCCCCAGCGCCAATGTGACCCCCGTTTCGTCCTGCACGGCAGCGAATGGCAGCATTGATTTGAGCATTGCGCCGACAGGCGCTTACAGCTACGCATGGTCAAACGGGGCGGCGACAGAAGACCTCACCGACATTGCCGCAGGCAGCTACACGGTCACCATCACACAGGGCGCAACTTGCTCTACCGCAGCGACTTATGTGGTGGACGGCGGCGGAACTGCGCCCCTACTTTCGCAGACCAGCAGCCCTGCCACTTGTGGCCAGAGCAACGGCGGTATTGACCTTTCGGTCAGTCCCAATGGCACTTTCAGCTTCCTCTGGTCGAACGGCGCAAACACGGAAGACTTGCAAAGCATCGCCCCCGGAATTTACACCGTAACCTGCACCGGGGCGAACGGATGCACGGTAAGCCTCAGTGCAACCGTGTCCAACAGCAACTCGAATTTCAGCCTGTCGGCTGTGCCAACGGCCAGCACGTCCTGCGTTTTGGGCAATGGCCAAGTCAATCTAAATATCTCACCAGCAGGGGTTTATAACTATTTGTGGTCAACGGGAGCGACCGCCGAAGACCTCACGGGCCTTGCCGCAGGCAGCTACTCCGTCACCGTCACGGATGCGAGCGGATGCTCCGACATAGCCAGTGCCACGGTGCTCGGCCCGACCGCACCACAAATTGCCATAGGCGGCGATGCTGCGGCTTGCGTAGGGCAGTCGGCGAGCTTGAGCGCCACACCGGGCTTCGCCAGCTATCTTTGGTCGAACGGGCAAGCAGGAGGCTCAATATCTGTTTCACAACCTGGCACTTATGGCGTCACGGCCACAGATGCGG
>JADLHE010000176.1 GCA_020848965.1 Saprospiraceae bacterium | reverse complement strand
ACCGAGAGCACCCTTTCAACTGTGTGCTGTACAAGACGCTACGGCTCCTGCTCCGCATCAACACCAATGCCGTGCTGCAAAGCCGTATCGGCAGCCTCCTGCTAAATTTCCCAGAGATGCCAGACATCCACGCCGATGATGCCTTTTTCAACAAACTGCAATACAATCGCAAGACGGAAGCCTACCGCCAGGCGATGGAGATTGCCCGGCTCATCTTGCTCAACTATCACCCTGATGTGAAGAATGGCCAGAACCATGTGCTGGCGCTGATGTTTGATATGAATTTGTTGTGGGAAAGGTTTGTGTATGTGAGTTTGAGTAACAAAAAAACACAGGGTGTGATTGTACGTCAAAAAGAAACAAAGAATTTTTGGCGCTTTGAAGATGGCAGAAGTCGAAGCATGTGGTTAGAACCCGATATTTATATCGAATGGAATGGCGGCAAGGTCGTCTTGGACACCAAATGGAAGAATCTGGACGGCAATAAACCTGATATTCAAGATTTGAGGCAGATGTATGCCTATACCAAATATTTTGAAGCAAAGAAAGTAGCCTTGGTCTATCCTGGAACTTCTGACGAAAGAAAGGGTAATTTCTACAAGGAAGGAAATATCCAAAATGAATCGGGCGAAGAGTGTAGCTTAATTCCAATAGATGTCGAACAAAATATTAAAGATTGGCAGCTAAGAATTTGGAACAAGATTAAAGGAGCGTGTAAAGTTATAACCTAATCCTGTCCCATATTTTTTCCTGACCAAGCTAGGCTGGATATTGGGCTGCCCGCTGTTTCCAACCCACCGGGGCGCAAAATGCGTTAATCTCTAAGAAAACCATGCTTGAATTTGTTTGCTTGTCCCAAACACTGAACCAGTTGTGCACGGTCAATCGTTCACCAAAATCCCTTTTCGGTGTGTCCCCGCCGGAACTGGGGTATTGAAAAGAGATTGTGAAACAAAAAGAAAGCCCCTTGAAAACATTGCAATCTGTCCGCCGTTTTTCATTTCTAAAAAAAATATAGGACAAAATGTTACCAAATGCGGAAGCAAAGGGATTTGAGTTAGCTTTGTCTCAACTTCTAAACTTTCTAAATCCCATTTGAATATGCGAAACGTCTCCATGCCCCGCTGCTTGCTTTGCAGCCTCCTGTTCATCGCCCATTTTTCATTCGGCCAACACCAGCATCTTCTTGAAAAACCAGCGCCAGCTACTGGGTTTTGTGCGCAATCGGAAATGATGGAGCGGGCATTCCTCAAAAGCCCAAAACTGCGGCAGCGACAAGCGGCCATCGAGCAACAGGTTTACCAAGCCTTCAGTGGGTTTACCAAAAAGGGAAAGCTACTGCCGCCGCCCTATACCCTGCCTGTCGTGGTGCATATCGTCCACAATGGGGGCATTGAGAACCTGTCGGATGCCACGGTTTTGCAGGGACTTCAAGACCTGAACGACGCCTTTGCGAACCTGGGCTACTACGACCCCACATCGGGCGTGGACACCAAAATCCAGTTCTGCCTAGCCCAGCGTGACCCCAACGGGAATGCCACTACGGGCATCACCCGCAACCAATCCGTCCTGACAGACATGGACTTGGATTTCCAGGACATCCAACTCAAAGACCTGAACCGGTGGGAGCCCACCCAGTACATCAATATATGGCTGGTCAAGGAGATTTGCAGCAGTTCCTATGGTTGCGGGGTGGCGGGCTATGCCTATTTTCCCTCCTCGCACGGCAACCCCGAAGACGGCATCGTGATGGAAGCCGAATATTTTGGCAGCAGCCAAGGCGCATCGGGCGTGCAAGTCCATGAAATGGGGCATTACCTCGGCCTTTACCACAGCTTCCAAGGCGGCTGCTCGAACAGCGATTGCCTCGCAAATGGCGACCGGGTCTGCGATACCCCACCCGACCAAAGCACGGCTGCCGTTCCCTGTGGCACCACTGTCAACAGTTGCTCGACCGATGCGAACAGCGGCTTTTCGACCGACCAAAACGACCTTGTCGAAGACTATATGGACTACGGCGACTTCAACTGCTGGTCGGTGTTCACGCAAGGGCAAGCCGACCGCATGGCTTGGCATATCGAGAACATTCGCCCAAGTTTATTGGATTCAAAGGGCTGTGTTGACCCTTGCACTTCGGCTTTGACGGCGGCTTTTTCAAACAGCAGCAATTCGGTGAATGTCGGTAGCTCGGTCAATTTCACCAGCACTTCCACCAACGCTTCCAACTATGCTTGGACGGTGAACGGGACGCCTTTTGCCAGCACCCAAAACGCCGCTTATACTTTCAATGCTATCGGGCAATTTGAAGTATGTCTTACGATTGGCAATGCCGACCCGAATTGCAGCGACAAGGCCTGCAAGACCATCCAAGTGACCTGCCCCGTGGCGGCCAGCTTCACCACCAGCAACCTCTACCCTGCCCCCGGCCAGCAAGTAACTTTTGCCAATACCAGCACCGGCGCCACCAGCTATGCTTGGAAGGTGAACGGGGCTTCAGCGGGTAACTCGGCCAACCTGAACTATTCGTTCCCCAATCCCGGCATCCACAGGATTTGCTTGACGGCCAGCAATGGGCTTTGCGAAATGGAGTCCTGCCAAATGGTCTATGCCATTGACTATACAGGCAATGGCTGCGACAACTCGACCTTCGTGCGCAGCTTTGGCGAAAGCAACGTGAATGATGAAGGCTATGTCATCATTCCGGCAGGCAATGGCAACCTCTACTTTGCCGGGCGGGCGGGGTCCAAGGCTTTGCTGATGGAAATTGACATTGCTGGCGAGCCGATATGGCAGCGAAGCTTCCAGTTTTCCACCTTGAACGACGTGACGACCGACCTCTTAGTGGACAGTGAAGGCAACATCGTCGGGGTGGGCTATGGCACCGATTTTACCAGCAGCGACTCCCGTCCCTTCGCTTTCAAATACAACCCCAACTCCGGCGTATTGCTTTGGGCGAAACGATTTCAAGGCTTTAGTGGCCGGGCCTTTACAATTCATGAGCCGCAGCCGGGCGGCGACTACCTTGTGACGCTCGACCAACGCCTTAGCAATGCACCAGGCATTGGCGAAGATGCCATCCTTTTGGGATTGACCCGTAATTCGGGCAATATCGCCAGCGGCCCGGACAGCAACTATAACCTTGGTTCATCTGAAACTTTTGCCGCTACCATCCTTGTAAATGGCGACCTCTACATGGCCGGGCGCTACACCAACGGGTCTGGTGCGGAGAATATGCGCTCCTCTTTATCAAAGATTGCCACCGATGGCACGGAACAGTGGTCGAGGTTGATGTTTGTACCCATGAACCAAAGTGCCCGCCTTTATGGAATGGACATTCTGGCCGAAAACAACAGCCTTTTTACCCTCACCACTGGCGACGACAACGGTGAAAGTGCCACGCAGACCAACATCTTTTTGACAAAAACCAACCTGAACGGCGATATAGATTGGGTGAAAAAATATGACATCCAAGGCCTCCAAAACGAATGGGCCGACGAAATCGTCAGCACGGGCGATGGATTCCTCATCTACGGTAGCGACCAGACAAACACGGGAGAGTTATACCTGTTTAAAACAGACCTGAATGGCGACCCCATTTGGGCCAAAAGGTATGGCAATGGCAACGCAGATATTAGGCTCTTTTCCCAAAACCAGGTTTTTGAGGCGGGCGGCTTTATCTATTTTACCGGGCGCATCAATTCGGCAGCTGGCGGCACCGATATGCTTTTGGTAAAAACAGATGCCAACGGCAACCTCCAAGATAGCTGCCTCTTCGTCGAGGAACTGGAGATTTCGGCCTTTGATTTCCCCAACCCCGTCAGTGTGCCATTCTCGCTCACGGAATACGCCAATACCATGACGCAGGCCAACCCATCAACTACGCCTACGGTTGCAAATCAGCCATACCTTGATTTTCCGGGCTGCCAATGTGTGCCCGAGGTCAGCTGCGACACCTCCTTCCTCCGCACCTACGGCACGCCCCTCGGCAACGAGCGTGGGCAAGCACTCGTCGAGATTCCAGCTGCCCTTGGCGGCGGCTTCCTGCTTGGTGGCAGCAAATTGGACAGTGCCATGCTCACCCGCCTCGACGTCAGCGGGAACATCGTCTGGACCCGCTCCTTCGACGCCACTTCCGAAGGCCCAACGGATGTGCCGGACATCATCGTTGACCTCATGTTCGACAGCGACAATAACGTGGTTGGCTGCGGGCATACCTACGACGAGCCGGACGGAAACGTGGAAGGCTTCCTGTTCAAGTACGATATGGCCGCCAATAATATACTTTGGGTCAACGAATTAGACCTGCCAGACCCTGCATTGGAGTTTTACACTTCCGTTTCCGAAAATTCGCCCGGCGGCAACTATATCGTTTCTGGCACCATCAACAGTGCGTTAGGTACCAGTCCAACCGGGGAAAACGGGACGATTTTGGAAATCAACCGGAACAATGGGGACAATATCTGGCAGTTCAACTATGACCTCGGCTCTTCCGAGAATTTTCAAAGGACCATCCTCCACAACGGGGCCATCTATACCACGGGGCGCTACCATTTCGACAATGGCGGCACGGCTCGGATGCGGCCCGGCATCACCAAAATGAACCTCAGCGGTGTACAGCAATGGTCGAAGCTCTACCTACGAGCCGTCACCAGCAACACCACCGCCCGCCTTTATTCCACGGATATTTTGGCGGACAACGGCCTTGTCATATTGGGTCAAGGCGACAACTCGGGAACGAGCACTTCCAATGTAACACCCTTCCTCTTCAAGACCGACAACGACGGCAACCTGCTTTGGGCCATGAACTACGACATCCCCGGCGCCAATACCGAGGTGACCACCAAACTGCTGAGCCTGCCCGACGGCTACCTCTGCCTTGGTTACTACAACGCCAGCAGTCAAGACGTGTTTTTGTTCAAAACGGACAAACAGGGCCAGTTGCAATGGTCGAAATCATACGGTAATACGGCCTCTGAAGACGCCTTCGACATGACCCTTGCCAATGGGCAAATCTATTTCACGGGTAAAACAAAAGCCGCATCGCCCGGCGCTACTTTTGATATTTACTTCGCAAATATCGGGGTGGATGGCACAGCCAATGCGCTCGACAGTTGCAACCTGTTCAGCGACCTGAACATGACTGCAACGCCCTACACAAATCCCTACAATGCCCAGCACAACTTGACCGACCTGAACCAAACTTGGAACAATTTCATTGACGATTATATCGTCAGCGAAACGGCTGTGCAGTCCACCACTGTCTGCTTCCAGCCTTGTCTCGATACCTGCGAGGTGGTGCCCAATGCCTTCTACCAAATGGCCTCGGCCAGCTGCCAAGGCGACAGCCTATTGGTCAGCCTAACGGCCTGCAATCTCGGCAATTTTGACTTGCCAGCGGGCACGCCGATTAGTTTTTACCTCGGCAATCCTACCACGACCAATGCCACGCTGATTGGGACTTACGCATTGCCGCAGGCACTCATCAAAGACGCATGTGGCACTTTCCAATACACCATTTTGGCACCGCCAAACACCACCATCTACGTGATGCTCAACGACGACGGCACCACGCCAAGGCCGTTCACCCTGGCCGATTTCATGGCCGATGAAATGGAATGCGACTACGCTAACAACCTCGGCGGCTTCATGCACGATTTCACGGCCCCCGTCCTCAACCTTGGGCCGGATATTTCAGCTTGTGAAAATGGCGTAACTACTATTGATGCTGGCCCCGGCTTTGCTTCCTACCGCTGGCAAGACGGCAGCATGGAACAGACACTGACTGCTTTTGCCCCCGGAACCTACAGCGTCACCGTGACGGACGCCTGCGGCGGCACACAAACCGATTCCGTTGAAATCACCACCGACCCGGCCACCGTGCTCGACCTTGGCCCCGACCTTGGAATCTGCGCTGGCGGCAGCCAAACGCTCAACGCCACTGGCTTCACCACCTACGAGTGGTCGCCTGCTGACTACCTGAGCTGCACGGACTGCCCCAACCCAACCGTTACGCCTACGGCGAACATCACTTATACCGTGGTGGCCACCAACGCCGATGGTTGCATCAGCATTGACACGGTTTCCGTCTCGGTATTGCCCCGCACAGAATCCGTGGCGGATCTCGTGCTTTGCGAAGGCGACACGGTGATGGTCTTTGGGATGCCCGTGACTGCAAGTGGCGAGTTTTCGCAAACCTTTACCTCAACTACGGGCTGCGATTCCATCGTCACCATCAACGTGGGCTTGATTGAAACCGTGGAATCTGTGGCGGACCTGGTGCTCTGCGAAGGCGACACAGTCATGGTCTTTGGAATGCCCGTGACCGCAAGTGGCCAGTTCTCGCAGACCTTTACCGCATCTACGGGTTGCGACTCCATTGTCACCATCAACGTCGGCTTGATAGAAATCGTGGAATCCGTGGCGGACGTGGCGCTATGCGAAGGCGATACGGTGATGGTATTTGGGATGCCCATCACAGGCACAGGTGAGTTTTCGATGACCTTCACTTCAGCCGCTGGCTGCGACTCCATTGTTACCATCAACGTGGGCATGATACCCAAGGTCTATACCCAGGAAAGCCGCCGCATTTGTCAAGGTGAAACAACGGATATTTTCGGAACGCCAACTGGCACGGCGGGCACTTATTCGATGACCTTTGCCTCGTCGGCCACGGGCTGCGACTCCATCCATACCATCGTGCTTACCGTGGATGCCATCAACCTTGGAATAACACCCACCAATGTCTCGTGCAGCTCCTTGGGTTCTGCCACGGTCAATGTGAGCGCAGGCAATGGGCCATTCACTTACCAATGGAGCAATTCGGGCATGTCGGCCTCCATCACCAACCTTGCCGCAGGCAGCTATACCGTCACCGTCACGGATGTCAACGGCTGCACCAATACGGCCAGCACGGCCATCACAGGCGCTTTGGGGCCAGGAGCAAGCATCAGCGTGCTGGCGCAATTGACGGAGGATGAACCCGATAACGGCAAACTCAATGCCCTGCCTTTGGGCGGCACTGCCCCGTTCAGCTATGCTTGGAGCAACAGCGAAACCACTGCCACGATTGACAGCCTATCATCAGGTGCATACACGGTGACCGTCACGGATGCCAACGGCTGCACCGCCACCGCCACGGCCTACCTCTTCGTGCCAGCCTGCACGGGCGGCAAAATCTGGAACGACATGGACCGGGACGGCTGCCAAGACGCCCCAACGCCGGGTTCCAGCGAAACGGGCATTGGGCAGGTGACGCTCACCCTCAGCGGCACGACGATTTGGGGGCAAGCCGTGGCCGACACGACCGTCACTGCCATTAACGGCGAGTATATTTTCGAGGGACTGGCCCCCGGCAATTACATCGTAAAAATCCAATTGCCACCGAACTGGAGCCTCTCGCCTGCACTGGCCTGCAACGATGATACGAACGACAGCGATTTCAACCCGACCAATATGCTGAGCGGCGTGGTGAACCTCGTGGAAGGCCATTGCTGCCTGACCGTGGACGGCGGCCTGTTCGATGCCTGCATCAACCTTGCCACCACTGGACAAATCTGCTGCGACCAGACCCTTTGCGGCCCCGGCAACGACCCCGCACCCATCACTTCGCTCGTGCCTGCTGGCGGCGGTGGCGGTGCTACGCAATACCTTTGGATGTACTCGACCGTGGGCGGGCCAATGGGTTCCAATTGGACGACCATCACTGGAGCGAACGGCCCCAGCTACGACCCTGGCCCGCTTTCGAAGACGACCCATTTTGTACGCTGCGCAAAGTCGGCGACCTGCACCACTTGGCTGGAATCCAATTTCGTGACCATAACCGTCTCCGATGTGGCCGTGGCCGACATACAGCCCACTGGCGCCATCTGCATCAATGACCCCGTCAGTTTCACCGCCGCTGCCAATGGCGCTGGCGCTGTGTATAGCTGGAATTTTGGCCCTTGGGCCAATCCGAGTACCTCCAACCAGCCAAGCGTCAGCGTGGTGTTCAATCAGGCTGGTGTCACCAATGTGCAATTGACGGTCAGCCGCAACGATTGCGTCAGCACCGATGTCCTGAGCATTTCCGTTTCCAATAATCCGGTTTATTGTGGCACGGGCATCGTCCAGCCGGGCAGTGACGGCCAATCTGCCATTGCACCATCCGTACAAATTGCGGGACAGTTCAGCGCCTACCCCAACCCTTTCAGCGACATCCTGACCGTGGCTTGGGATGCTGGCATCGAATCGGTTGTTTCCGTGAAATTGTACAGCGTGGAAGGCAGGCTGCTGCACAGCAGCCATTCAGGGGACGGCGATTCACAATATTTGGCCGATTTTGGAAACCTCTTGCCGGGAGTTTACCTGCTCCATTTGCAAGCGGAAAATGGGGAGGCAGCGGTGTTCAAGGTTGTGAAGGAAAAATAGTAGCTGTTGCTGGAATGCAGCAATATTTGAGCTAGTACCCAAGTCAGGTGGCGATTGCAAGTCGCCGCCTGACTGCTGTCATACAATGTTTTTCTGCTTATCATCTATTGAACCAGGAGTTATTGCCTTTCCACAACCAAAACCCTGCTCCACTGTTAGGTTGCGTTTCTAAATAAAACGCAATCGCATGAAATCTTATCTCATCGCAGGCGGCTCCTCTGGCATCGGCTTGGCGCTGGTAAAAAAACTGAGCGAAGCTGGCCACCAAATCCTCGTCATATCCCGCACGGGCGGCAGCTTGGACGGGTTGCCCGGCGTCACCCATTTGCCCAAAAACCTCGTCACTGATGAACTGACAGAGGCCGAACTGCCCGCCTCGCTCGATGGCGTGGTCTATTGCCCCGGCAGCATCAATTTGAAGCCTTTCAAGTCCTTGAAGCCGGAGGCGTTCACCGAGGATTTCCAAATCAATGTGCTGGGGGCCGTCAAGGTCTTGCAGGCTGCGCAAAAGGCGATGAAGGCCGCCGAAAACCCGTCTGTGGTATTGTTCAGCACGGTGGCCGTGGGCCAAGGGATGCCGTTCCATGCCTCCATTGCGGCAGCAAAAGGGGCCGTGGAAGGGCTGACCCGCAGCCTCGCCGCCGAGTGGGCGCCCGCCATCCGGGTCAACTGCATCGCCCCCTCTCTGACGGATACCCCGCTGGCTGGCCGCCTGCTCAATTCCGATGAAAAGAAAGAAGCTGCGGGCGCAAGGCACCCCCTGAAACGGGTCGGCACGCCCATTGAAATCGCCGCCCTCGCCCATTTCCTGCTCAGCAACGAAAGCGGATGGATAACCGGGCAAGTGATTGGGATGGACGGGGGAATGTCAACAGTGAGAAGTTAGGGATGAGGGATGAGGGATGAGGAATGAGGGATGAGGAATGACGCCGCCGACAACCGTATGCCGTCCTCCAACAACCGACCACCGCCCACCGCCACGCCCTTGAAAAGCTGTGGGCCATGCTCTCCGACTCCCTTGT
>JADLHE010000175.1 GCA_020848965.1 Saprospiraceae bacterium | reverse complement strand
TGGCCGTACCATGCCTGCATTGATGTTCCTGAACCAAACTTCGTCGCCGTTTTCGTCAAAATGTCGAATGGAAACTGCATTGGTTTGGACAGTAAGTCCACCGCCTGGATATGGCATGACCGAATAAATATCATTTGGCAATAATTTTTGCCAAGCCAGGTTTCCAAGCCCGTCCAGACTGAGCAACCAACCGTGTATTTGGCCCTGCGGCAGGTCGAAAGGTTCAAGGTCGCCATCATTCGAGAGGGTATAAAGGGCTACAGCGGTTTGCCCGTCTTCCAGCAGGGTTACGCCTCTAATCTCATCCCTTCCACTTCCACCGTACATTTTCAGCCATAGTAAGTTGCCTTGGCCGTCAAACCTTGCGACCCAAGCATCCAGGTCGCCATGGTTTGCAGTAAAAATGCCTGTGTGGCTCATGGTTTGTCCGCCTACCATGACGCCTCCATCAGGCAATGGTTCCAAGACGTATGCACCCTCATCGCTTCCCAGCTGTGGTGTTGCCGACCATTGTTCTTGCATGTTTGCATCAAGGCGGAACACCCAAGTCCCACCGTTTTTCATGCCAACCCCCATCACCCCGCCATCGGGCATGACTTCGATTTGACGAACAATATTTGAGGAGTCCACAGGTATTGTCTGACTGGACAGCAGGCCCCCATTTCCATCCAATTTTTTCAAAATCAAATCATCGTTCAGGCTGACCCGCTCAGCAAGCAGAATGCCGCTATTGGGGAGGTGCCTTGCCCAAATGGCATCCGAGCTGACTTCCCTGCACCATACCAGATTGGTCTGGTAATCAAATTTATAAAGCTTGGTTACACCAGCTACCTTCCTCAGCGCAATGACTGTGTCGCCTTGCACGGACATATCGAGCCAATTCACATTAATCCAATCTGAGGAGTTGATATAGGCCAGTAAATAATTGCTCGGCCCATCGCCGGGGCCTTCCCTCAGGCCCACCTCGAAGCTGGCAGTGGCTTGGCAATGGGCGTCGGTCACGGTGACGGTGTAGGAGCCTTCGGCAATATCGCTGAGGTCTTTTTGGTTGCTGCCGTTGCTCCATGCGTAGGTCAAATCGTAGGTAGTTCCAATGAAGTCGGTAGGCGACAAGATGATGGCCCCGCCGGGGCTATGGCAAAAACTGTTTGTGAGGTCGGCGTTAATGTCCATATCGTCCACACTGATGCGCTTGGTGGAAAGCGTCGGGCAGCCGCCGGGCATGGTGGCCTTCAGCCAAACCTCCATGTCGTCGTCGGGCGTGAAATCCCTGATGGGGGCTGTGCTGCCGTCTTCCCACTCAAACTGCCAACCCGCCCATTGCGGAGCGGAGAAATCAAAATGGAACGGGGTGCCCGGGCAAACGAGGGTGTCCGTGCCGAGGAGGGTGTCGGCGTTTTGGCCCGTTTGGATTTTGGAGAGCCAGAAGTCAAAGAACCCATTCGTGGCGTTGTTGTACCAACCAGGATTTTGCTGGCCATGCCCTTCCTTTCCCATTGCATTGAAGCTGCCTATAAAATGCTCAGCGTCAATTTGAGCCATTGACTTAACAACGCCAAAGCCGTTTCCCGTTGGGAAATAGTTTTGCAGCGGGTTCCCAAGACTGTCCGTGCGAATTAAAAATGCGTCGTTGTAAGTGTCGTCAATGTTCACTATATAGTTTTTATAATTGCTTCCCCATAGCATCAATTGGCCATCGGGCAGGTTTTCGATGCCCATCAGGGCATTGAGGTGTGGGGCCGTGCTCGTGTTTTTTTTCCAAAGTACCTCTCCTAGCGGATTGGCCTTCAACAGCCATGCGTCGTCATAGCTGTTTTGCCCTGCAAAATCCCCGCTGGTTGATGAGCTGTTCACGACGATGTAAAAATTGCCGTCTTCGCCTTGTACCATGTCAATTGCACGGTCATCTGCGTTTCCACCGTAAACATGTTTAGAAACAAGGTTGCCTGCTGGGTCGAGCTGCAAAAGCCAAGTGTTTTCTGCTGGCAAGTCGGTAATTAAGTCGCCTGTGTACGACTTCGAAGCATTGGCGACGGCAAGATAGCCGCCGTTGCTGGGAAGTATGGCCACTCCTTTATCACCTCCATAACTGCTGAAGGCTTTTGACCATAAGATTTCACCCTGCATATCCAATTTTAAGTACCAGCAGTCACCTCCATATTCAGGATATGAGGCAATGCCCGGTGAACGTGTGGTACCAGCGAGTAAATAACCATCCGGTACGGCAACGAGCCAATTGGGCCATTCTTCGCCCTCACCACCAATGGATTTTTCCCAGAGGATATTGCCATTCTCATCTATCCTAACCAGCCAAAAATCCAGTGAACCTTTGGGTGAGGAAACGTCACCATTGATTGATTCGGTTTGGCAACCCAGAAGGTAGCCACCGTCTGGTGCCACTACCACGTTTATTGCTTCGTCACGCTGACTGCCGCCGTAGGTACGGCTCCATTGAATCGTGCCATCTTGGTTGGTTTTCACTACCCAAGCATCTCCACCGCCAAGGTTATATATCACGTTTAAATCATTGGAATTGGTGAACCCAACCGTCAAGTAGCCACCGTCTGGAGTTTTTATCACGTCATTTTGAAATTCATAATCAGAGCCACCGTAGTTTTTTGTCCAGAGGGTCTGAATTGAAGGTGAAAACAGCAATTCAAAGGACTTTGGGAGCGCACAGCCCGTTGCATTGTCGGTCACCGTAACCGTATGGCTCCCCGCAGAAAGCTGGAACGCCGTATCGCCCATCATGCCATTGTCCCAAGCCACTGAGTAATCGCCGGGAGCCTCCGGCACCACCCAAGCAATGATTTCGCCCTCGCCGCAGCCGGGGTTGTTTTGCACCGCAAAGTCGAAATCGTTGGCAATGGAAACTGAAAAAGCAGCCGTGGACGAGCAGGCGTAGCCGTCGGTGACGGTGACGGCATAATCGGTCGGGTCGAGCGGGGCCTCATTGCGGAGCGGCGAGGTATTGCCGTCGCTCCAAGTATAGGTGCAAGCTGGGCAGTTGGTTGCGGTGGCTTCGAGGCTGAGGGGGGTGGCGGGGCAGGAGGTCGTGAGGTCAGCTAGTAAAGGAATTTGGGGCAATGGCTTAACGTTTACTGCTAACGCATCTGACGCCGTGCAGCCATCTCCATCTGTTATTGTAACGGAATAAACGGTGTTCGTGGAAGGGGAAACCGCAAGATTGGGATTATCTGCGCCTGTATTCCATTCATAAGTACAGTTGGTGCAAGAAGCGTCAAAGGCGTCAAGTTGCAAAGTACCGCCAATGCACAAGTTGCGGTCTTGGCCAAGCTCAATATTGGCTTGTTCAGGCGAGCTGAGCCTATGGAGCGCACTTTGGGCCAAAACCACATAACCACCATCTGGCAACTCACGATGTAAAGGGCCATAGCCTGGATGGATATTGAAATCTTTCCGCCATTCTGTCAATCCGTTAGCATGCAATTTGGTACCCCAAGTTTTCCAAGCATCCCAGCTGCCAGCAATTGGGATGAGAACCCCAAAGACCGAAACTCCCCCATCGGGTGCTATATCAATGCTATTGAAGCCCCTATTGGCATCTGGGGTATCAGCAGGCTCTTCGTGCTTCCATAAGGTTTGACCTTGGCTATCCAATTTCAAAACCCAAATGCCATTGCCTTCGTCCTGGTTTTCAAAATCAAAATCATTGGAACCAGAACCGATGACGAGGTAGCAACCACCACCAGGAATGGATTCCAAATTAACACTGGCATCTTCGCCCGTGCCACCTATCACTTTCGACCATTCAATATTGCCAAGGGAATCTAATTTGGCCAGCCAAACATCGCTCAGGCCGTGATTTAAGCCTACATCGCCGTTGGCGGAATAGCTAATGCTGGCCACTAAAAACCCACCATCTGGTGTGGCGACCAATTTTTTGGGCAGTTCATCTTCGGAGCCGCCAAGCTTTCGTGACCATTCCAACTGCATATTGGCAGTAATCTTGAACACCCACGCATCTTGTCCCCCGTTTCCAAGCCCGAACGTATGGGAAGCTGTGCTTGCGAGCACTACAAATCCCCCATCGGCTGCTGGGGCGATGTCAAAATACCGTGCGTCTTCTGGTGTGGGAGTCGGAAAAACCGCTTCTCCAAATGTAACTAGCGCTTGTCCATTCCATAGGCTCTTTCTGAAAATAGGCTTAACGCCAACCCCTGCCGAGAAATGATCCAGCCCCATGATGGTCCCGTCAGTCAATTGACAAAAACCCAGCCCCGCACCGTACCCATTTGAATTGGCTTGAACCAATTCACCCTCGTCAGAAATCAGCCATGAAGACTCAATAGGGATTTGGGAGTAATTAGGAGGCAATGCAGGAGTTAGCTGATAGCCTGTCGCAAGGAGCTTGCCAGGGTGAATACGCTCAAAATTGTAAACATCGGCACGAACGAGAACCCCAGTTATTAGACTGGTCGTACTCTCAACTATTGGTCCCTCCCAATCCGCCACATACACGCTGTCCACTACGACATTCGTCCCATCGTTCACCGTAACAGCATAGGTATCAGCGGGCAGGCTGCTGATGCTAGAAGTGTTTTGCCCATTGCTCCAAGCAAAAGTGTAAATCCCACTGCCACCCGTAACCGAAACAGAAGCCGAACCTGTGGCAAGGCAATTGGTGGCTGGCGTGGTTTGGAAGGAAATCTGTAAATCCTGTGCCCCCAACCAAAAAGGAAGCAAAAGGAGACTAAAGAAAGGTGATAGTTTCATGGTCTTGTAATTTGTTATCGTGTTTACTTGGATAAAGGTACACCATCACCAGTTTGTGTCTAAATCATTTTCAGTGGTTTCTCCAATAAAAAAATGCGCCATTGTTGGAAAAAAGTCCAATAATGGCGCATTTTGAAAGCTATTTTCTCAATCAGAAATTAGTTGCATGGCAAGCCAAACAAGTTTATAATTTCAGTACCCGATGGGCCAAGGGCTGCCCATCCACGTTAATTACCACAGAAAATACGCCACTCGGCCAGGACTCGCTAGCTATCTTGAACCTTTGTTCGCCTGCCTCCAATCGTTGGTTTGGTAGGATGGTCTGGATTTGACGGCCCATTGCATCAAAAAGCGCAATGCTTACTTCGGCTGCAGCTGGCAGGTGGAAGTTTGCCCTCAATTCAGTAGATACTGGGTTGGGGGAGATATTGAATGCATATTTCTCTTGTAGGTTGTCAGTTCCTGAAATGATATAAAAATGCTCAACGGAGGTGCAGCCCTTGCCATCAGTTACGGTCACCTCGTAGAAGGTGTTCGGTTGCAGGTTATAAATAGTATCGGTTGTAGCGCCTGTGCTCCAAAGGTATTGGTAGGGAGGGGTACCGCCTAAGACCATTGCCCACATTTTCAATTCATCAAAATCGGCGTCCAATTCCAAATTGATGGGGTTCGTTGGCTCAG
>JADLHE010000174.1 GCA_020848965.1 Saprospiraceae bacterium | reverse complement strand
CTCACCCTTTCACTTTCTCACCCTCTCACTCCTCTCACTCCTCTCACTCTCTCACTTCTCACCCTCTCAGCACCTCCGCTCGCATTCCATTGAATTCCTCGTCAGTTAAAAGACCTTGCTCTCTTAATTCACTCAACCGCTTGATTTGGTCGAGCAGCGAGGGTTGTTGCTGCGATAAAGTGGGCGTTTGCGATAGCAAATCAGGTTGCTTTTCGTCTTTGGGAGTAGCGGCGCTGTGCAGTTGGTAGCCCATTTTCACGAAGTCTTTAAACTCCGGCTGTGTGCGCAAGTAGGCCAGGCTCTCGTGCTTTTCAATTTTATCGAAATCAATGAAGCCAAAATGCACAGCCTTGGTCAGGTGGTAAAAAGCGGGGTCGGGGCGTTCATTCAAGGAGTAGCAGCAAGCGAGGTTAAAATGGATGGCGGGGTCATCGAACTTAATGGCAAGGGACTTTTTGAAATCTTCCATTGCGCCATCGTAGTCATATTCCTTGAATTTTTCAATGCCAGCAGCCTTGTGTGGGTTGGGGATTTCTGTTGAAATGGGGATTTGCCTTGGAAGTTGCTGTGGTGCTGGTGCCGTTGCATACTTTGGGCGGTTCAAGAAGCGCTGGTTGTACTTCTCGTTGAACTCCTCGTGGTCCATTGAGAAGAGCAGCATGGCGTCAATAAAGGACACGATGCCCATAATGAGCACGACAGGGCCGTTCGTTTTGAAAGAGGCAAAAAACAAAAAAGCGGTCAGTACGGCATAAATCCTGCCCAGCCTACGGTCGCCGAGGTAAAAGCGGTGGAGGCCAAAAGGCCCTAAAAGCAGGGCGAAAATTCCAGCAGTGGTCTTGTTTTTCATGGTAAAAAATTGCCCAGCAAGTTAGGGTTTTCGGCGGGTATTGAACAAAAGCCCAACTTATTAT
Source organism: Saprospiraceae bacterium (assembly GCA_020848965.1). GTDB lineage: Bacteria > Bacteroidota > Bacteroidia > Chitinophagales > Saprospiraceae > UBA6168. The sequence goes on along the minus strand of JADLHE010000174.1, from coordinate 8,302 downwards.
TCTACAAGGTGTTGATTTTCATGGACAATCGAGCATTGCACGGTTTTTGCCCTTATTTTTGTAGGTCTTTTTGAAAAACGTTGAAACAGCTACTCCGACATATCACGGTCTATTTGCTGACGGTTTCAGTTTTTGTCGCAACGACTGGCCTCAGCATCCACCATTTGTATTGCTACTGCAAGGGCGAGATGGTCACGTCCATCTTCCGGCCCGACGAGCCATGCAAGCTGGCCGAAAAGCAATCGCCTGCAAAAAACTGCTGCAAGGGCAGCACTTGTGGCAAGCCGACGGACGAGCAGGAACACAACTGCGCCGACTGTACTTCTCAGTTCGTGAAGCTGGATGTGAAGTACCTGCTGCCCACGTTTTTTGACCTGAAGCCCTTTGTTTTCGTTGCTCCGCAACCCGTTCATTTTGACAACGATGTGCATTTTGCCGTAGGCGAAAAAATGCTGCTGCGCTGGCAGCAAGACCTGCCCCCACCGCCCGGTGGCAGAGAACTTTTGCCTTGGATTCAATCTTTCCTTTGTTAGTGCTCGCTGAAGAAGACCCCTTTCTCAGCAAATCCTGCATTTGCAGGCAATCTTTAATGATTCGCCCATTGCATGGGCAAAAAAAATCTAAAATGAGAGCACTAAACTTATCCATCTGTTTCATAATCAGCATTTTATCAATTGCCCTTGGGCAAAATACGCCACAACTTTACGGCAATGTTTTCAATGAAAACGGCGAAACCTTAATTGGCGCCACAGTCATGTGGGAAGGCACCAGTATAGGTGCGGTGACCGACGAAAAGGGCGATTTTTGGATTGAAAAGCAGCCCGACACCGCCAACCTCGTCATCAGTTTTGTGGGCTACAATCCGGTCACTGTTCAAATGTTCCCACACGAAGACACGGCCCTCATCAAAATCGAGGGCATTGCGGAGCTAAAAACCGTCACTGTCACCGAGCACCGGGGCGACATCTTCACTTCCACCCTCGATACCCGCAACCTCCAGCAAATCAGTTCCTGCGAACTCAAAAAAGCAGCCTGTTGCAACCTCTCCGAGAGCTTTGAGACCAACGGCAGTGTGGACGTGATGCGCTCGGATGCCGTCACCTCCGCCTCCGAAATCCAAATGCTCGGCCTGCGGGGCATTTACTCGCAACTATTGATGGAAAAACGGCCTGTTTACACGGGCCTCGGCAGTCCCTTGGCTTTGGAGTATATCCCCGGCACGTGGGTCAGCAGCATTCAGGTATCGAAAGGGGCGAGCACCGTGCAGAACGGCCCGCAGAGCATCACGGGGCAGATAAACACCGAACTGGTAAAGCCTTGGAACGACAAGCAATTGTTCGTGAACCTGTTCGGCTCTACCTTGGGCAGGGGCGAAATAAACATACACGCCAACCACAAATTTGGCGAGCATTTTAGCAGTGGCCTATTGCTGCATGGCAGCAAAACGCAGGGCGAACTTGACCGCAACAAGGACGGTTTCATTGACCAGCCAAAGAAATCCAGTCTGATTGCGCTGTGGCGCAACTATTGGGTTGACGATAATTTCAGCACCCAATTGAATGTGCAAGTGCTTGACGATGAGCGGCATAGTGGCCAAATGACGGCTTTTGACGGTGTTCCCGATTTGCCCGGCACGGGCGTTTATGAAATCAAGCAAAGTAACCGCCGGGTGGACGTGTTCGGCAAGTTCGGCTTTGTAGGCTTTGTGAAACCGGAAACCTCCGTTGGGTTCATCTATGGCGGCTCGCTGCACGATATGAAGAACAATTTCGGCAGCACCCGCTACAACGGCCAACAAAAGAACTTTTACGCCAACTTGCTCTATGCCAGTTTCATTGGCACCACCGACCATAAAATCAGCGTGGGCGCCAGTTTCCAGCACGACGACTATGAGGAATACCTCAACGACACCGACTTCAGCAGGGTGGAGACCATGCCGGGCGTGTTTGGGGAATATACCTATTCCGTGGGCAAGTTCGGCCTCATTGCTGGCCTTCGCTTCGACCACCACAACCGCTTTGGCTCCTTTGCCACGCCGAGGGTGAACCTCAAATACAATTTTGATGACAATACCATCTTGCGCATGAGCGGAGGTAGGGGTGTGCGCACGGCGCAAATCCTGAGCGAGAACATGGCCGTGATGGCGAGCAACCGCCAGTTCATCGTTGACCAGTCGCAGCTCGACGTCGAGGACGCTTGGAACGTGGGCCTGAATTTCACGAAGAACTTCAAACTGGCCGAAAGGAGCGCCACCATCTTGGCCGACCTCTACCGCACCGATTTCGTGAACCAAGTGGTGATGGACATGGAGAGCCAGCACGGCAAGGTGCTTTTCTATAATTTGGATGGAAAAAGCTACTCGAACTCGCTGCTCTTGATGGGCCCATGGGCGGCCTTCAAAGGCTTTGACATGAAACTGGCCTACAAGCTGAACGACGTGAAAATCAGCTACCTGAACAGCGACCCCGTGCAGCGCCCGATGACGGCCCGCCACCGTGGCCTCGTGACCCTGACCTACAAGACGCCCAACGCCAAGTGGATGTTCAATTCCAATGTGCAACTTGTTGGTAAACAGCGTTTTGCGCACAGCCATAATGTACCATCGGAACTAATCAAAGACTTCACGGGCGAGTCGCCGGCCTATGCCATCGTGAACGCCCAGGTTTCCCGCAATTTCAAAAACTTGGAGTTCTACGTGGGTGGCGAGAACCTGACCGACTACCGCCAAAAAAGCGCCATCGTGGATGCGCTGAACCCCTTCGGCCAGTATTTTGATGCCATGCAAGTATGGGGGCCGCTGGTAGGGGCGAGGGCTTATGCAGGTGTACGTTGGTGGATTGATTGATTATAAAGTGTACCGCCGATTCTCAGAAAGGTGTAATCGTAAATTTTGCAAAGCAAAATTTACGATTACACCTAAAAAAACTACTCGACGGCTAGCGTTATTTAATCAATGGGCCAAACCGTTCATTGAACCCAGTGATGCCCTGCAAACCACCAGTATGTACAAGCACAATGCTGGCTCCTTTGGGGAAATAGCCTTGTTTTGCCAATTCAAAAGCAGCGAAAAATGCCTTCCCCGTGTAGATGGGGTCGAGCGGGATGCCTGTCCGTTGCTTGAAATCGTTGATGAATTGGACGAGTTCGGGCGTCCATTTGGCGTAGCCACCGTGGTGGAAATCATCTAAAACGGTCCAGTTGCTTCGCAATGCGCCGTTGTTTGTGGCTTTGCCACAGTCGGACAGCAATTTTTTCACCTCATTTTCTAAAAAACTGCCTTTTAGTACGGAAATGCCAAGCGCCTTGCTTTCAGCCTGCAAACCTGTGGCGATGCCTGCCAAGGTAGTGCCCGTGCCGCAGGCGGTGGCGATGAAATCGGGCGGTTGGCCCAGTTGTGCTTCCACTTCCATCACCATTTCTTGGCAGCCCTGCATTGCCAGGCAATTGGCCCCGCCTTGCGGCAGCAGAAATGTCTTTTCCAAGTCAATATCGAGGGAATGGGCTAACGCCGTTTCGGACAAGTTGCGCATATTTGCCCGGCTGGTGAAACGCAATTTCATGCCGCATTCAAGGGCAAAATCCAAACTTGGGTTTCCCGCACTGCTTTCCTCACCACTGATTACACCTAAAGTTGAAAAGCCGAAGGCATGGCCCGCAGCCGCCGTTGCAGTGATATGGTTGCTGAAAGCACCGCCAAAAGTGAGCAGCTTCGTGCAGCCGAGCCTTTTTGCTTCCAGCAGATTGTGTTTCAGTTTGCGCCATTTATTGCCAGAAACATGCGGGTGCAGCAGGTCGTCCCGTTTCACGAACAGTCGCAGGCCGTTGTTGGCAAACGCCTCATGCTCAATCACTTCCAAAGGTGAAGGAGGGTTTTGCAAGCGTTTATCAAGCTCGTTCAAATCCATCGAATCGTTCAAAATACTCCCTATTGATGAAAAACAAGAAAACAGAGAAGGTAATACAAGTTGCCGACTCAAAACCAAGCCCAAATGACCAACCAAACATTGAACTGAGCAATATCAAGGGCAGCGATGGCGGCTATATTTGGCTGGTTTGATTTGCTGTTGCCGAGCGGCGAACCTTCTTGAAATGCAAAACGGGAATTTTTGCGGAGCAGAAATTCCCGTTTTGCACACTTCAGTGAGCTAAGGCACGATGAAACGTAGCTTTATTTCCGCTTGGTGCGGGAATAAAGCGTGACGTCTTTTCGGAACAAAAACTGGAAGATAACGCTCGTCCACGAATCGTAGGAAGAAAGGTTGTCGTAGAACTCCGGTGCCATTTTCTTGAGCTGGGGCAAGCGGCTGCCGGGCACTTGCGGAAAGTCGTGGTGCTCGTTGTGGTAGCCGACATTGAAGGTGACGAGGTTCAGCGGGCCGTAGTAGGAGTAGGTCTCTTGGCCTTCCTTGAACACGTAATGTTCGGAAATGAAATGCCCCGCCGTAGGGTGCAGGCCACCTGCAAACACCAAGGAAAGAATCAGATAAACCAAGCCCGACCAGCCGTTTTGGAACAAAATGGGCAGGAAAATGGCCATTGCCGCCACTTGGAAGATGATATTGTAAATCATCCATTTGTCCGGTTTCACGGGCTTGACGAGCGTTGGGCGCAGCGCATAAAATACAATCTGGTTTAAGAACCAAAGCACCTTGCCAAAGAAGCCCCTGAACACCTTGGCCTCCAAAACGGTGGGTATGTCTAGGTCTTCGCCGTCCTTGCCTTGGTCCCAGTGGTGGATACCGTGGTAATACTTGAACGACATGGCAAAGGGCAGCACGATGGGCAGGTTGGCGATAAAGGCCAGCAAGTTGTTATAGACCTTGGTTTTGAAGGCCATGTCGTGCGTTATTTCATGGATGGCCAAGAACAGCGCTTGCGCAATGGTGGCCCCCACGAAATAAGTGACCAGAAGGAACAACCACCAAGGCATCAGGTGGGCATAGTAGGCGACGGCCAATTGAACGACGACCATGCCGATGGTGACATACTTCAAGCGGGGGTTTACCCCGAACAATTTGGTGACCTCTGGGTGGGCCTGCAAGATGTCCTTGCGGCGCTGGAAGTGCGGCTCCCGGTCATCAACCCAGTAAAAATCTTCCCGTGGTGCTGTTTGTGAACCCATGTGCTATTTTCTGTTGCTGTTTTCGATGATGATTGACGGTTTCGACGCTGGGAAACAGTCAAATGGAAAATGGGTTCAAAGGTAAGAAGTCACGGCGGATTTCAAGTTGATTTAGCTCACCGCCCTCTTTTGGGCACTGCCCTAGCGCAACAGCTTAAAGTTGAGCGGGGATTAGATACAAGCCCCGTTTGTGTATCCTAGTAAAAAACGATTGCTGATGAATATTTTCGAGTCTTGGGAGTAGCAACTCATAAGGCGTCGTTGGCCTTACAAGGCGCTACGGTATCCCTTTGCTTTTTGAGTGTAGTTGATAAATAAATAAGAAAACTCAACACAAAAGCCCTTAAATTCGCTTTCGGTAAAAACAGAATAATATGGAGTTCAAGAAAGTCATTTTAGTTTTAGTTCTATTTTCAGGGATACTTGGCTGCGAATGTTTCAACGCTGGAACAGAGTGGAATATCAAGGATTTTGCGATTTCAATTGTTGATAATCAAAACCTAAGTCCGGTAAATGGAGTGATTGAAGGTGATTCAGCTCAATTGATAATTATCTTCGAAGCAGAATTTGTAGAAGCCACTACCAACCCGCTAAAAGGACTAATAAATTCAGCTTATGCAACTTCGTGCGAAGAGCCAGGTGACGATGGATTGAAGGATGAAATAGCAAGTTTTATCGTTACAAGCAATTCAGATTTTAATGGTATTGAACCAGGTGGCTCATTGAATGAAAAATTAGCTGTTTACGGAAGAAAACCATTAGAACAATGGATTTCCAGTTCTGCTTCTTGGATGTTTAGCTATGACCGTATGGTGGAATTAATATTTATAGAAAAGCCCGAAGCCTCAAGCACTCATATTTTCACCGTAAAAATTGAGATGGAATCAGGTAAAATCATTGAGCAAAATACCGATGAAATCCAATGGAACTAAACAGCTCCATCGGCTCGATATTTTGCCCCCAATCGTAAATCCCGAAATCGTGAATCGCTAAAACCCCGGCGGCCTCCCCTCCCATCTCCTTTCCTCGTCTGGTTTCCGTTCCGGTGCCTTGCCAAAATTACGGATATTATAAGTAAAACTGAGCATCACAAAGCGTTGGAGGGCGTTCGTCCAAGTGTCCTCGATATAGGTTTCGGTCACGTTTCGGCTGATGCTGCGGTTCTGTTTGAGTACGTCGTTGACGGCGAGGGCCAGTTCGCCCCGCTCGTTTTTGAAGAGCTTTTTGCCAATGGCCACGTTCCAGAGCCAGTAGTTCTGGTCGAAGCCGTCGGAGAGGCCGTTGTAGTATTGGTGCGTGAGGTCGGTGCGCAGCACGAAGCCTTCAAACACAATCCAGTTCAGTCTTGCGCTGCTGTTCAGGTTGAAATACTCGGTATTGCTGGAAGTTTGGATGGAGTTTTTTGCCGTGTTCCAACTGGGGCGAAGGCTCAGGTTGAAGTCCAGCTTGGTGCTGATATTGCTGGCCAGCGTCACGCCAGCGTTGTAGTTGTGGTTGTCGGAAAGGTTTTTCACGCCGTTCACTTGGCCGGGCGTGCGGCTATAGTTCCAGCCGAGGTTGAAGCTCAGGTTCGATTTGATTTTTTTCAAGGGGAAGCCATAGCTCACGAACGAGCGCATATTGCGGTAGCCGGAAAGGTTCACGGGCTGCCGGATTTGCGCACCGGGCGTCACGTCCAAACTGTCAAAAAGCGGGGTGCTGCTGCCAGCCAGCCAAGTGGCCGTGCCGATATAATCACCCGTGACGCCGCCGCCCAGCATGGCAAAAAGCGTGGTGCCTTTGGTGGTGTTGGTGCCTTGGTAGCGGGTGAAAAGGTTGTGCTGGTAGCTCTGCACGAGCGCAGGGTTGCGCGTGCTGAGTTGCAGCGGGTTGGAATTGTCCACTACCTGCTGCAACTGGCTGATGCTGGGCAGTTGCGTGTTCGTTCGGTAGTTGAAACGGAAGCTGCGCTGCTTGTCGAGGTTGTAGCGCAGGCTTGCCGAAGGCAACAGGTTCTTGAACTGCTTCGTGGTATTGGCACCTTCGGGGAACTCTGGCTGGTTGGCCAGTTCTGCCCATTGGTAATTGGCCCGGATGTTCCAGTTGAAGTCGTTGCTCTTGCTATAGTTGTAGCCCAAGCCGCCCGAATGCGTGATGAAATCGTTGGAGAAAACGTTGCTCAGCGTGCTGTTCAGCAGGTCGTAGCCGCCGGTGATTGCCCAGTAGTCGTAGGTCAGTTTGTCCGATTCTTCTTGTTGGTAGCTGTATTTGTAATTGAACAACAATTGTGAAAATTGGGTGATTGGCTCCGTGTATTCGAGGTTGGCGGCGGCGTTCCAGCTTTGCACGTCGAGGGTGGATTTTTGGTCGAGGCTGTCTTGCGAAGCAATTGGGAAATAATAACCATTGATGGATTGTAGTTGGCTGTCGCCAATTTTGGGGTTGTAGCCATTGGTCAGGTCAACGGAAAAGGTGCGGCTTTGCTTCCTGAATTTATGCCGCCAAAGCAGGCTGTTGTTGAAGCTGAGGCCATCGTATTTGGACTTGAAATCGGTGGCGGTTGCGTTCCGCAATTCGGTGCCCAAAGCGGTAATGCCGTCCGTCAGGGAACTGCCTTCGTTGGTCTGCCAAGTGGCCCGTGGCCTGATAATCAAGGAGTTGAAGCTGTCCAACTCCACCGTGGCCCGGAAGTTCAGTCGGTTGTTGATATTGTCGGTATTGGCCGTGGTGTTTTCATCGTAAGCTTCGCCAAAGCCCTCAGCGGTGAAGTACTGTCGGTTGAGTTCCTTGAGCGACTCGCTTTTGGTTTTGTTGAAAAAATAGCTACCGGACACGTCCCATTTCTTGCCCCATTTATCCGAATAGTTCAGGCCAAGGGCATGGGTTGTCGTCAGGCCACCCGATGGTTGTACAAGAAAATCGGAAGCGCCACCGCCACCGGGGCCGCCACGACCACCGCCACCAGGGCCGCCCATGCCTCGACCGCCCCCACCGCCACGGTTGCCACCGCCAGTATTGCCCGTAACGCCGAGGATGTCGTCCATGCTGAAGTTCTGCACGTTGATATTGTTCGACATGCCGATGAGCGAGATGCGGCGATTCCCCTTGAAAATATTGGTGTTGCCGCCCGCTTGGTACTTGTCTTCCCAGCCATAGCCCGCATAGACTTTGCCGAACTGCCCGTTGTTCATGCCCTTCCGG
>JADLHE010000173.1 GCA_020848965.1 Saprospiraceae bacterium | reverse complement strand
CAAGAAGACCGTGCTCCCGCTCGATTATTTGGCAGCCCTCTCAAAGGCCAAGTTCCGGGTAGGGCCTTTCACCGAAAAAACATACTGTTACGACCTTATGATAGACACTTCGGGCAATTCTGACCTGAAAGCGTTCCTCCATCAGGTCGTATTTTATATGAAAAAGTTGCGACCATCTTATGAAGCAGCAGCAGTTTAGCGGCACGGGCGTTGCGCTCGTGACACCGTACAGGAAGGGGAAAGTGGATTTTGATGCCCTTGAGCGCATCATTGAGCACGTCATCAAGGGCGGAGTGGACTTCATCGTGTCCCTCGGCTCCACGGGCGAGTCGGTCATGCTTACCACTGCCGAATGCAAGGAAGTGTTCAAGCATACATTTGAAAAAGTCAATGGCAGGGTGCCCATTGTAGGGGGTCTTTTTGGGGCCAACAGCACAGCGCACCTGCTGGAGCGTTTGAAGGTTTACGACGATGTAATGGGAGGCTTCTCCGCCATCATGTCGAGCAGCCCAAGCTATGTGAAGCCCACGCAAGAGGGCATTTACCAGCACTTCATGGCCTTGGAGGCCGCCTCACCGCTGCCCATCATCATTTACAACGTGCCGGGCCGCACCGCCTCCAACGTGACCGCCGACACGACGCTGCGCCTCGCAAGGGCCAGTAAAAAATTCATTGCCGTAAAAGAGGCCAGTGGGCAAATAGACCAAGCCTGTTCCATCATCAAGCACCGCCCGGAGGATTTCCTCGTGCTCAGTGGCGACGATGCGCTCACGATGCCCATCCTAGCTTGCGGCGGCAATGGCGTCATCTCCGTCATCGCCAATGCCCTGCCAGAGCAGTTCAGTGGCATGGTGCGGGCTGCCCTCAGCGGCGACTATGCCACTGCTCGCCGCCTCCACCTCGACCTGCACGATATTCACCCACTGCTCTACGTGGACGGCAACCCTGCCGGCATCAAGGCCCTACTGAAAATCATGGGCCTTTGCAGCGCTGAAATCCGCTCACCGCTCATGCCCGTGCGGGATAGCACCTATGACAGGCTGAAGGTGGAACTGGAGAAGATGTATGCGGCAACGGCGGCTGTGGCAAGTTAAAAACAGATACACTGAAGACTGGCTTTCATTAGTAGCTTTGAGGGTGGGCCGAGTGCCTACCCAGAATTTCCTTACCCATTACAGTAAGCGGGTCGTTTTTTAGCGTCCATCAATTACTCAATTTCAACCCTGCGCTTTGTTCCAGCGCCTCCATTGCCATGTTCCAAAGGTGCTCATAGGGGATACTCTCCACTTCATGGGGGGCATCGGCGAGCATGACGGGCTGTGTGGACATGCGGCGAATCCAATCTGCCGCCTTTTCCTCTGAACCCTTCCTTATGAAATCTGCTTTTTGAATTTGGAGCAATGCCTTGATGAAACAATAACTGCGGAATGCGTCGTCGCCTTCTTTTAAGTGGCGGTCGGCATATTTATCAAGGGCAAGGAAACGGTCGTAGGCATCATCATGCCTTTTTAAGTAAAGCAAGAAGATGGCGTGGATGATGAGCACGGGAATGTTCATGCCCCGTTTGTCCTTGGCAAACTCCGGCACCTCGTTCAAGAACTTGGTGGGTCTAAACCCCGATTTTTTTTGTTCTGCTTCCGTTAGTTTGATTTTGCCTGCGGCAATGAACAGTTGGATATAGGCTTCATATAGCTTCCAGGTTTGTTGCTCGATGGTGGCGAGGTGGCCGAAATGCTTGTGGCTGCTGGCCTTTTGATAGACAATTAAAGCGGCAGGATAGTCCTGTTTGTGGAACTGTAGCACAATTTGCTGTTCCAAGCCTTTGAACCAGTTATGGATGCCTGGTTCGACGAGGTTCTCGGCGTATTTGGCCCATTCCTCTGCTTCTTCGTATTTGCGGAGCATGGTGAGGGAAACGATGAGGGTATGAGCGAACATGCCAGGCACCGACTTAGGCGTTGCAAAGCGTCCCTCAAAATAACGAATAGCCCTTTTGCAAACTTCTGCCGTACCAACATGGTCGTGTACACTTGCCCTTTCTAATCTGGAAATTAAATGAAATAAAAAATGTAGCCTATGGGCATGGTGTTTCTGAACAAATGGCCCCAATACCACCAAAGCCTCTGCCGCTTTTTCACTAACCCAAGGCTTACTTGCCTTTGATTTGACGTAAGGGGCTATCAACTCTAGGTACATTTTCTCTGCTTGAATGGTGGTGCCAAGCGTTTCATAACTTTCGTCCACCAGCCTTTCGTAATAGCTTCTCTTTCTTTCGTCCTGCTCGATATAGGTATAGTACCCAAGCAAGTTCCTTGCAAGCTCCAGTACCACTTCCGTCAATTCGAATTTGACTGCTTGCTCAATGGTTTTTTCTGCAATTTCATGTGCCGCATGCCTTGCCTCCCTTGCTACCAACATTTTCACTGCGGCCATGTTCCGGTAACATGTATGCAGTGCAGCTTGGGCATCGTTGAATTCCGCCTTTTTCACGTCAATAAAAAAGAAGGTGTTCACCAACCTTTTGAAAAAAGAATTGCGCAGGTTACGGTACTCTATATAAGAACCGGCTTTATCGGTGCCGAAAAAATGGCGGGCGGCTTCGTCGTCCGTGTTCAGTTTGCCTTCGGCCAGTAAATTGTAAAAAATTTCATAGCGGTCGTTGGCATCTGGGTTGTAGCCCAGCACCTTTACTTCTTTGCGTTTGTACTTTGTGACGAGGTGAATGAGTTCTTGCAGAGCGAACATGGTGTAGTCGTTTTTGTTTGAAAATAGTTGAGTGGCTTAAAGGTAGTTGTTTGCGTCAAGAAAAAATAAAGAAGCGGGTTGCTTATTTATCAAAAACTACACTTTCAACAATTCTTCCCCAAGTTTGAGGTGTTAGGAACGGCGCTGACTGTCCGTGACTTGGGCTAGGGGCGCCCATAGCTTTGCACCATTCATTTATCATTAAAAATTATAAAGCTATGTCGACCACACTACTCAACGCCATTATTGCAGCTCTTATCGCACTTGGACTCCTTGGCAGCCCAGCTGAATGGAACACTAAAACCCAACAGGAAAAGGACACGCTTACAGAGATTGTAATTGATGAAATCTACCAATGAATCAATGCAATAAAGCCAATGCTGAAATCCGGCATACTATGGGAAGTCATGGTTGCCGGATTTTTTTTGTGCAAATTTTCAAATCCCCACGATTGGAAAAGTGGGCTAAATCAGCTCAACCCCTGCCATTACAGCCTTGGGTTCAATTGTGGGGCTTGAAAAAGGAGCTGAAAAATATGGATCCCTCGCAATTGGCCTGAAAAAATCCAAAGCATACCAAATTTGAGGTGTTAGAAAACAGCCAAGCTATCTTTGACTTTCGCTCCTCGCCTACCGCATCTTTGCACCAGCACCTGAGAGAAGAACAGAAAGCTATGAAAACCCGAGTTCGAAAAAATGGCAAGGTTCAGTGCCTTGAAAATGATCGAGGTGCTGAACGCTTGACTTTTGAAAATCACCCCCCAGAACCGCAAGCTAAGTAATAAAGGGGATTGCCCCAGCGGGACAACCGCCTGCTAATTAACGGGCAATAATCTTGACATATTTACCATATTGACAGTAGGTGACCAGTGCCGGGGAAAGAGCTCGGAACCTGGCACTGGTCTCAGCCTTCGGGGGTATATGCAGTTCTATGGCCCTGGCTGCCCACTGTCGAACTGCCAACTGCCAACTCCAAAATTTGGGGTGTTAGAAAACGGGCAAACTGTCTTTGGATTTAAATGGTGCTTTATAGCACCTTTGTGATGTACTTGAAACACTGAACAAGCTATTTATCTCTGGCCAGATTATATAGGAGGGCGGATGCCGAAAAGCCCAATGATGAATAGAGTAGGCAAAAATTAGCTATAAAATTAAAACAATGAAAAAGTTTTTCTTTTTACTTTCTTTTCTGACTGCATTCATGGCATCTAATTCGCTTTTTGCAAATACTGGCGATCCTATTGACGGGAAAAGCACTGTGCAGGCAAAAGTCCCTACTATGGAGGATATCATAATGCAAAAATTGCTATCCAGCGATAAGCTTGTTTTCAAAAAAGACACCACCATCAAAATCAACGGCAAAGGTGGGTTGGATGGCAATGCGGGTAAACTTTGCCCAGAACAAGCAAGCTCTGAATGCGCTACTATATGGCTTAAAGGCGCAATGGTGGTTAATCCAGGCGACAATCTTTATCCTCAAGGGTCAAAAGCTGATGTGGTTATTGGCCGCCAAACAACAGAAGTCACAGTGCTTGCTCTAAACAATGTCTCCCAAACCGGAGAAGACACTTTTGTGACAGAGGGTAGGAATGTGATGCTGAAGGCCAATTAATTTCACACTCACCCATAATTGTTTGAACTCTGTTTGCGGGCCATTCTTACTGAAATGACATTAAATCATTTTCATATAAATGGCTCGCAAACAAATTTTATTGCACCGCAAGGGTTATACAATGGAGCGCATTTTATGTTGCCTCTTACTGTATTAATCTTTCACAGTAGTAAAAGAACAGTTCTCAAATAACTAATTCAATTTGTACACTTCAACCATGATTGCCTTACCTTAATAACCGTTTCGTAATAGTTTTGTCATTTTTATCCGTTAGTTTTGTTACTTCAAAAAAATGGAATAAAAGCAGACTTTATATGCGATTCATCTGTTGGTGACATGGTGATGAATGGTTGTACAATCAAATCCTTATTCACAATGAAACTTCCAACATTACTCGTCCTCAACCTCTTGTTTGCCATTTCTGTAAATGCGTCTAATGGCGACCCAACCAATCCGCAGCCAAGCAAAGGCAAAGTTAT
>JADLHE010000172.1 GCA_020848965.1 Saprospiraceae bacterium | reverse complement strand
TAGGGCAATTGTTTTTCCGCACAAATCGAAACACGGCAGGCTCAGCAAATAGTTCTTTGCTTTTTCAAAGCCCTTATCGTCCTTAAAACCACGCAACACTTCAGAAAGGATGATGTCGCCAATACCAATGCGTTCTGTCGTCAGCTTCAGGTCGAGCAGATCGGTTTCTCTAGAAGTGACACCATTGAAGAAGTCAATCCAAACGGTTGAGTCCACCAGTATCATGCGTCAGTCCGCATTTGGTCAAGGTCACCTTCCCACTTCACTTTCCCACGAAGGGTACGGATGCCTTCTTGGTTCACCATTTGAATCAAAAGTTCCAAGGCCTTTTCGACCACTTCCTTCTTCGTCTTCAAACCGCTCAGGTTCATGGCGGTTTGAATGAGTTGGTCGTTTACAACAATGCTTGAAGTTTGCATTTAAAAAATGTTTAGGCTACAAAACTCGCAGTTTTTCATTAAACCAAAAAGCCCCGCTAGGTCTGCAACCTGCCGGGGCTTTTCGTTCCTCCAAAAGAACAGCACCTCACAGATTGCCGGGCAACGTGGGAATAATTATGCTGATGATAATGGAAGATGGTAACATTGAGTTTTGCTTTTTTGCGGGGCGAAGGTAAGGGATTTTCTATTCCGGTTTCGCTGGTTTCTTGAAAATATCGTTCACGGAAATCTCGAAGCCGTCAATTACGGTGGCAGCCGAGCACAGGTCGGCTTGTTGGCAAACGGTCATCTTCTTCAAGCCTTTTCCACTGTACACATGCACCTCTTCGATTTGCGGAAAAACATGCCAAACGACTTCCACGCCTGCAGCCCGGTAGTCCTGCATTTTCTTATGGACGAGGTTCATCTGGTCTTTGTTGGAAATGACTTCTACCACAAAGCGGGGGACTTGGTTCTCATGGTAAGCCGTCCTGTCAATTTGTTCCTCAGAAAGCCAAGAAATATCAGGTCGGCGGTGGTTTCCCAAAAAGAAAATATCGCCCTCTGGCATCAGCATTCCACTGGTTTTCCCCAATGCCAATAGCTTATTGAACAGATTGACAAGGTTTCTGACAATGTTGAATTGGTTGTAGTCCATAGTCCGTTTTGTCTTTTCCACTTCACCGTCCACCCACTCGTATTTATAGCTATCCTCCCGGCTGAGGTACTTACGTTGAAATTCCTCCCAACTTATGCGCTTAGGCTCCTTTTTCTCTTGGATTGAAGGTGCGGCCGGATTTACTGACTTATGTTGTGCAGCGATTGCTACCATGATTCTTGATTTTTGACAAAGTTATCCTTTTTAATCAACACCTAAAAGCCCTGCTGGTTTGCGTTCAACAAGGACACTAACTTGTAAAATCAACGCTTCCCCTCCAACCACCTTCTCGCATTCAAAAACCCTTCAATCCAAGGCGAAATATCGTCCCCCTGCCTGTCCGCCGGGTAGTTGGCCCAGTTCCAGCGGAACATGGAGCGCTCGAAGTGCGGCATGGTGGCCAAGTGACGGCCATCGGCGCTGCAAATCATGGCGGCGTTGTAGGCGCTGCCATTCGGGTTGGCCGGGTAGGCATCGTAGCCGAACTTGCCGACGATATTGTACGCACTCTCCGGCAGCGGCAGGTGGAACTTACCCTCCCCGTGGCTCACCCAGATGCCTAGGCGGCAGCCCGCCAGCGAGTGTAGCATCACGGAATTGTTCTCAGGAATCACCACCGAGGTGAATATGCTCTCGTGCTTGTGCGATTCATTGTGCAACATCCGGGGCGGCGTGGCGTGCTCCGGGTTGATGAGGTTCAGCTCCACAAAAAGCTGGCAGCCGTTGCAGATGCCGACGGACAGCACATCTTCCCGCTTGAAGAAATTGTCGAGCGCCCGCTTGGCTTTTTCATTATATAAAAATGCGCCCGCCCAGCCTTTTGCCGAACCGAGCACGTCGGAATTGGAGAAACCGCCCACTGCACCGATGAAGCGCACGTCCTCCAAGGTCTCCCGACCGCTGATGAGGTCGGTCATGTGGACGTCCTTCACGTCGAAGCCAGCGAGGTACATGGCGTGGGCCATTTCCCGTTCAGAATTGCTGCCCTTTTCCCGAATGATGGCGGCTTTGATGCGGGGTTTGCCCTCCTCCTGCACAGGTCTTTTTCCATCGAATTTTTTCGGGAAAACATAGTGCAGCGGCTGCTTTTTGTAGTTGTTGAAACGAACCTCTGCCAAGCCGTTCGCCGTCTGGTGGCGGTCGAGGAGGTAGGAGGTCTCGTACCAAACGTCCCGCAGTTTTGCGATGTCGAAATCGTGGCTTTCGGTGCCGTTTTTCACCGAAAGAACAGGCGTGGAAGTGGCTTTTCCTATTTTAAAAAATGAAATGCCCGCCTCATTCAGCAGCGTTTCCACGGAGTCATTTTTGGCCTGAATGACCACGCCACTGTTTTCCGCAAAAAGCAATTTCACGGCGTCGGCTTCGCCAATTTGGGTCAAATCAATCTCCGCCCCAAGGTCAATATCAGCAAAGCACATTTCCAGTAGGCAAGTCAAAAGCCCACCAGCAGAAACATCGTGACCAGCGACCACGAGGCCGTTTTTTATCAAATTTTGCAAGGCATCAAAAGCCTTGGCGAAATAGGCCGCATCGCTGATGGTCGGCGTCTTTTCACCGATTTTATTCCTTGTTTGAGCAAAGCTGGAGCCGCCCAATTGGTAGCCATCTTTTGACAAATTCAGGTAGTAAATTGGGCCACCTGCTTTTTGCAAAACAGGTTCCACAATACCATATCGGTCGTCGCAATGCCCAGCCGCCGATACGATGACCGTGCCCGGCGACAGCACCTCGCCATCGGGGTATTTTTGTTTCATCGAGAGCGAGTCCTT
The DNA here is from genome assembly GCA_020848965.1 of Saprospiraceae bacterium. Taxonomy (GTDB): domain Bacteria; phylum Bacteroidota; class Bacteroidia; order Chitinophagales; family Saprospiraceae; genus UBA6168. Next base: position 18,120 of record JADLHE010000172.1, on the reverse strand, counting down.
GCCTGTTGGGATGTTGATGCCGAGCGCAATCGCAAATTCCGACATCGCCTCAACGGCCTCGTAAAGGCGGGCATCCTCGCCCTCGTTCCGGCAGGGCCACATCCAGTTGGCGGAGAGCGAAACGGAGCGCAGGCCCTTCTCCAGCGGTGCCCAAACGATATTGGTCAGTGCCTCGGCCACGGAGTTGCGGCTACCTGCCACGGGGTCAATCAGGCCGCTCATCGGGCTGTGGCCAATGGAGGTGGCAATGCCACTTTTTCCGTCAAAATCGAGGGCCATCACGCCACAGTTGTTGAGGGGGAGTTGGAGCGGCCCGGCGCATTGCTGTTTGGCCACGAGGCCGCCCACGCAGCGGTCCACTTTGTTCGTCAGCCAGTCCTTGCAGGCCACGGCTTCGAGTCGCAGCACGTCTTTGATATAATTCTGAATTTGCGCAGCGTCATAGTCCACCTCGGCGTATTTGCGTTGCAAATTTTTATCGGTCATAATGGTCTTGGGCGAACTGCCGAACATATCGGCCATCGCCAAATCCATCGGCTTGTCGCCCTTCGAGGAGGACTGGAACGTGAAGCGCATATCGCCCGTCACATCGCCGACCTCGTACATCGGCGCCCGCTCCCGTTCGGCGATTTTGCGCAGCGTTTCGATGTTTTTCGGTGAAACGACCAAGCCCATCCGCTCCTGCGATTCGTTGCCGATGATTTCCTTCGCCGACAGCGTCGGGTCGCCGACGGGCAGTTTGTCGAGGTCAATCTTACCGCCAGTGGCCTCCACCAGTTCGGAGAGGCAGTTGAGGTGGCCGCCCGCCCCGTGGTCGTGGATGGAGACGATGAAATTCTCGTCGCTTTCAACCACGCCCCGCACCGCATTGGCCACCCGTTTTTGCATTTCGGGATTGGAGCGCTGCACGGCGTTCAGGGTGATGGCCGTGTTGAATTCGCCTGTATCTGCTGACGAAACAGCTGCGCCGCCCATGCCGATTCGGTAGTTGTCGCCGCCCATCACCACGATTTTATCGCCTGCTTCCGGCTCGCCTTTGAGGGCTTGTGCCGCCTTGCCGTAGCCGACGCCCCCCGCCAACATGATGACCTTATCGAAGCCGAGGCTGCGCCCGGCCTCCTCATGCTCGAAAGTGAGCAGGGAGCCAGCGATGAGCGGCTGCCCGAATTTGTTGCCGAAATCAGAAGCTCCGTTGCTGGCCTTGATGAGGATGTCGAGCGGAGTTTGGTAGAGCCATTTGCGTTCAGCCATCCCTTTTTCCCAAGGGCGGTCTTGCAATAATCTGGAATAGGCTGTCATGTACACCGCCGTTCCCGCCAGCGGGATGGAGCCTTGGCCACCGGCCAACCTATCCCGGATTTCACCGCCAGAACCCGTGGCCGCTCCATTGAACGGCTCGACGGTAGTGGGGAAGTTGTGCGTTTCGGCTTTCAGCGAAAGCACCGATTCAAAGGTCTTTTTTTCATAAAAATCGGGCACATCGGGGCGCTTGGGGGCAAATTGCGTGAGGGTCGGGCCTTTCACGAAAGCCACATTGTCTTTATAGGCGGAAACGATGTCGTTGGGGTGGGTCTGCGATGTTTTTTTGATAAGCTTGAACAGGGAGGTTTCTTTTTCCTTTCCGTCAATCACAAAAATTCCGTTGAAAATCTTGTGACGGCAGTGCTCGCTGTTCACTTGCGAGAAGCCAAAGACCTCCGAGTCGGTCAGTGGGCGGCCTATTTTTTTGGCGACACCGTTGAGATAGTCAACCTCCTCTTGGCTGAGTGCCAGTCCTTCTTGCTCGTTGAAGGCAGCAATGTCGGCGATTTCAAGGATGGGCGCTGGCTCGATATGGATGGTGAAAATGTCTTGGTTCAGCTCCGCAAATTTCTGCGAGAGCATGGGGTCGTAGCTGCCGCCTTCGTTCAACCTGAAATACTCCTCCATCCGCACGATGCCTTGGATGGCCATGTTCTGTGTGATTTCCACGGCATTGGTGCTCCAAGGCGTGACCATCGCCGCCCGTGGCCCGACGAAAGGGCCATTGACAACCTCCGCCTCGATGAGCGGTTCATTGCCAAAAAGCCAAGTTAGTTTTTGCACGTCCTCACCAGACAGGGCATGGTGGGTCTGGACTGCAAAGATTTTGGAAGTGGGGTTGCCGAAGAAGAGTATCATGACGGGTGGCGGTTTGATATTGAATTTGGAAGGGGCAAAGGTAGTGGCTTGACTGCTTGGCGACAAAGGCTTATTTTAATAAAAAGGCTGGGAGGGAAGGAAATAACCAAGTCGCTTTTTCATCATCTTAGCGCTTGTGTTCAAAGCCGCACGGCGCAACCAAAATAGATACTCAAAGGATTTCATGGGCTTTAAAAAGCAAAATGACTTCTCAACATGCCTGTTTTTCATACCTTTGCGACCCTTTTTAAGGATTGAAGAAAGGAAGGATGGAAGCCCGCCTGTCGGCTGACAGGGATTGAGTGAACAAAGCGATTCACGGCCTTCCATCCTTCGTGCCTTCAATTCCTCAATCCTTCGATAATGAGACTGAAAGATTTAGTAGTAGTGACTGGCTTTCCTGGCGTGCAGAAAATGGCTGCCAACCGCAACAATGGGATGCTGATTGAAGACCTCGACTCTGGCAAGGTGCGCTTTGCCCCTATCCGCAAACACCAGTTTTCACCGCTGGAAACCATTTCCGTCTTTGTGGATGGGGAGGAGGATTCCGTGGAAATCCGTGGCGTGTTCCAAAGCATGTACGACAAGCTCGCCGACACGCCGCCGCCTGCCGATTCATCAAAATCCGAAGACCTGCGGGCCTACTTCGCCACTGTGCTGCCCAACCACGACCGTGACCGGGTGCATATCAGCGACATCAAGAAAATCATCAAGTGGTTCCAGTTCCTGCACGACCGTGGCTATATGGCGATGGAAGAGGAAGTGGAGGATGAGGAAGAATAAATTGTTTGAGTAGTTCGATGGGTTTGAATAGTTCGAGTTGCCTCGTTACAACTCAAACTATTCAAACAAATCAAACCATTCAAACTTTTTACGCAGTGACCTTCGCCATGTACTGCTCCGCAGCCTGCTTGTAGGCACCTGCGTCGAGCTTGGCTTTCACGGCCTTGAAGGCTTCAATGGTCTCGTCAATATCCTGCTGCGTGTGAACGGAGGTAGGAATGAGCCGCAAGATGTTCATGCCCTTGGGCACTACGGGGTAAACGACGATGGAGCAGAACACCCCGTAATTTTCCCGCATATCATGGATTAGCGCCAACGCCTCTCCCACTTCGCCCGGCATATAAACCGGGGTTACACAGCTATTGGTATTGCCAATGTCGAAGCCAGCTTCTTTTAGGCCGCCTTGCAATGCACGAACGTTTCGCCATAAGCTTTCCCGCAGTTCTGGGCGGGTGCGGATGAGTTCGAGGCGCTTCAATGCACCCACCACGATGGGCATCGGCACCGATTTGGCGAAGATTTGCGAGCGCATCGTAAAGCGCAGGTGCTCCATCACGAATTTCTCGCCAGCAAAGAACGCCCCGATGCTCGCCATGCTTTTTGCGAAGGTGGAAAAATAGATGTCCACATCGGCCATCACGCCTTGTTCTTCGCAGGCACCAGCGCCGGTCGGGCCCATCATGCCGAAGCCGTGGGCGTCGTCCACCAAAAGGCGGAAATTGTATTTTTCCTTCAGTGCGCAGATTTCCCGCAGCTTGCCTTGGTCGCCCCGCATCCCAAATACGCCCTCGGTGATGACGAGGATGCCGCCGCCCGTTTCAGCGGTCAGCTTTGTTGCCCTTTCAAGGTTCTTGTCGAGGCTGGCCACGTTGTTGTGCTCGAAGGCAAAACGCTTGCCGTGGTGGAGGCGAACGCCATCCACGATGCAGGCGTGGGACTCGGAGTCGTAAACGATGACGTCGTGGCGGTTCACCAATGCGTCAATGGCAGAAAGGATGCCCTGATAGCCGTAGTTGACCAGCAGCGCCTTCTCTTTTCCGATGAAATCAGCCAATTCCACCTCCAATTGGTCGTGGTACTTGGTGGCGCCGCTCATCATGCGGGCACCCATTGGGTAGGCCATGCCCCAGTCCTTGGCGGCTTGGGCGTCGGCTTGGCGCACTTCTGGGTGGTTGGCAAGGCCGAAGTAGTTGTTGATGCTCCAGCAAATGACCTCCCGGCCATTGAACCGCATGCGGTTGCCGAGGTCGCCTTCCAGTTTAGGGAACATGAAATAGCCGTCGCCGATTTCCTGGTATTTGCCCAGCGGGCCACGGTGCCTGAATTTTTCGAATAAATCCATGTTGTGCAGTGTGAGTTGCTGTTTTATGAAAAAAGCCGTGCCGCCCGGCACGGGAGCTTGCGATGTGCGGCTCCCGTGCCATTCGGCACAGCTTTCTTGGCGGATGAATGCGGGGCAAAGTTAGGAAAACTTTGCAAAAAGCCTTATTGCACGTCCGCTTCATCAATCAAGCAATTCAGGCGGAAACGCAAGTCGCTTGCGCAATTGTCCAGCATCGCCCATTCCGTTGGGAAAAAGACGGTGTTGGAGCTGCGGCAGCCATTTGTGGCACTTACACGAGCATCGCCAGTGTAGTAGCTGAAGTTCTCGGAAAAATTGTCGGATGCAAAAATCATATCGGAGCGGAGACGCCTGCCATTGGCGTCATAAATATTCATTTCTGCGGTCACATTGGCATTTTTCGATGCATTGACTTGATAAATCGTGGCGCGAACTTCTTTGAAGATGGGCTTGTATGTGACTACGCCGTTGGTGTCCTTCACCGCTTTCTGGCCAACCTGCACTTTTTCAGTGACGGTGTTTGAGGTGGTGTTCAGGACGTCTGGAGAAACGGAGGCACTAAGGATGTCCAATTCTGCCCGATAATCGTAGTGGACGCCGGGTTGCTCGCTGGTATGGATAACCTGCCACCTGTTGCCGTTCACGCCCCAAAAATCAATCTGGTTGATGACCCGGTTGCCATCGAAAAACCAGCGGGTCTGCATGTCGAGCAGCACGTAAACACGGCCCAAAGCGAGGGCCTCATTTTGCAATTCCGTGGCGAGGGGTTCGTTCCAGCCATATTTGTCACGAAGTGAAACGATGCGCCCATGCGCCTTACGGGCAGCTAGCTTATCGCCTTCCCTGCCCAATTGCAGGTTGCCTTCAATCTCCGTTAAACGGTGCGCAACCACCTCTTTTCGGCTCTCAGCCAGCATCTCCTCCACGGGCAGCAGGCGCAAGTCTGGACGGTAGCCATCCTCGGTGACGATGGGCAGTAGCGGTTCCACCCTAGCCTGCCGCTTTTCGATGCGCTCGTTGATGGCATGGATGCGCTCCCAAGCTTCGGCGGTGTTGAGGGCCTTTAGTTCCTCAATTTTACGAAGGTCTATTTCGTTCGCTTGCGCAAAAGACGATTCCAGCACTTTGGCCCATGCCGTTCCTTGGCGCTTGTTGTCGGTGTGGCGGCTGGCGAACTTCACAACGGTGTCGTGGTCGTGTTTGGACTGGAATTCCACGGGGCTGGCGCAGCCCACAAGTAGGATGGAGAGCAACAGGGTCGAAGATTTTAGGTAGCTTAACATGGCCTTGAGTTTTAGCGTGATGAAATTGTAGCGGCCAGGATGTTCTTTTTTCTGCTGGTAAAAATACGGGCGCAATGGGTGTTTGTAAATAGGTGAGGCGTTAGCGTATCGTTAAAATATGGAAAACCCCAGTTTTTTCAAATCCTCCCAAAACGCCGGGTACGACTTGTCCACCACCTTCGGCTCCTCGATGCCCACCTCTCCCAGCATCGCCAGCGGCGCAAAGGCCATTGCCATGCGGTGGTCTTCGTAAGTGGCGAAAATGGGCGTGCCTTCAACAACTCCCTTTCCATCCACAATAAAATATTCATTCTCCGATTTTTTCCAGAAACGGTCGGGCAGCTTCGAGAGCCAGACCTGCACCTTGGCCAGTTCGTTTTGCAGCGCTGCAATCCGGTCGGTCTCCTTGATGCGCAAAGTTTCGAGGCCCGTGAAAAGGCCCTGTACGCCCATTGCACCGCAAACCACGGCCAAGGTCTGCGCAATATCGGGGCAGGGCAGGAAGTCCCACTCGAAAAACGGCTTTGCGGCAGCACCTGCCAGCTTAGTCAAATGGGCGGTTTGCCCCTCGAATTTGGTCTCCACGCCGAAGGCCCGCATCATTTCGGGCAGCGCCGAGTCGCCCTGCCAGCTATCTTCGAAGAGGCCGTGCAGTCGCAAATCGCAAGTGTCGCTGAGGGCGGCGAGGGCGTAGTGGTACGAGGCCGCCGACCAATCGGCTTCCACCGTAAATTCTTTAGGCTCGTAGCTGCCGTGCCGCACCCGAATCACGTCGCCCTCCCACTCATGCCCGATGCCAAAGTAGGTCATCATGCGGAGCGTCATTTCTAGGTAGGGGCGGGAGACGAGGTTGCCGACCAGCGTGAGTTCGAGGCCATTGGGCAAGGTGGGGGCTATCATCAGCAGTGCCGAAAGGTACTGGCTGCTGGTGTCGGCGGGGATGCTGAGGCGGTTGTCGCTGCCGAGGCCACCGTGCGGGCCGATGCGCAGCGGCGGGTAGCCTTCGTTTTCGAGGTATTCGATATTGGCGCCCAGCGTGCGCAAGGCATCCACCAAGAGCCGGATGGGCCGCTGCTTCATGCGCTCGGTGCCCGTTAGGGTGCGTGGGCGGTCGGTATGGGCGGCGAGGTAGGCCGTCAGGAAGCGGAAGGTCGTGCCAGCCGCCCCGGCGTCCAAGGTTTCGCCATCGGCGGCGAGCAACTGCTGCATGAGCTGCGTGTCACGGGAGGTGGACAGGTTTTTTATTTCAAAATGCTGGCCGCAAAGCGCACGGATAATGAGCGCCCGGTTGCTGATGCTCTTGGAGCCGTCGAGGCGGATATCGCCTTGAATGTGGCGGTCGGGTTTTGACAGTTTTAGAACCATGCGTTGCAATGTTTTGGCGGCAAGGGCGGGCAAAAGTAATGGGATTTTCTGGTAGGGTAGTCGTCTTGGTTTTGGCCAATAAAATCATTGTAGCGGATTCAATTGTCGGTTTCTCAATTTGTTTTCGGATGCCAGCCGCCGAGTGGTTGAGCTGTATTTGGCTGATTTTCAGTGTTTTGCGAAGCGTAAATCATGAATCTCAAAATCGTAAATCCAGCTTACCTTTACCGCCCTTGATGAACGACACATTTAATCAAAGAGAAATGAAACTAACCTATCGCCAGTTGCCAGGGGCCATGCTCCTGCTCGCAGCCCTTTCCACCTTCGTTTTTTCCTGTAAAAAAGAAGCCACCAACTACGACCGCCCACAAGACCCGTGGGTGTTCCGCTCGGTGCTCGACTCCATCCCCCGCATCGCCACGGTCGGCCTCCACGACGATATGTGGGTGGCCTACAACACCGCCAACTGCTCGGTTTACAAGGCTTGGAAAGGCTCGGTGAACTTCGACGGGGCGGTCTATACCACCGTGCACGGCCCGCAGCCGAGCAGCATCGGCAATAGCTGGTTTGTGAATAAATATGACAATCCTTGGCTGGTCGTTGTGGGCGGCAAGGAGGAAGCGCCCAAATTGCAGTACCGGGGCCACCGCTTCGAAAAGGGGCAGGTGACGCTGAACTACGAACTGCAATTGGCCGATGGCAAAATCATCAAAGTGAACGAGCGGCCAGAATACGCTACAAAAGGCGATGCCCCCAACCAGCAAGTGGGTTTGGAGCGGGTCTTCACCACCAGTGATGTGCCAGAAGGTGCTAAGGTTGTTTTGAAAACAAACGTCAGTTCCATCAGCTTTGATAATGCCGTGGAAACCGATGGCCAATGGCAGGTGACTAGCAAAACCGACCGGGAATTTGCTGGGCTAAAGGGCCTCGACCTCGACGGTCAGCTCACGCTGAAACCCAACGGCAGCACCCGCTTCGCAGCGTTTTTTACCAAAAAACCGATGATTGAGAACATGAACAAAATCGAGGGCGACGAGGAGGCGGAGACCCTGCCGCTCGGACTGCGACTCATCGGCAAATCGGACTGCAAAAGCTGCCACAACCCCACCGTGCAGACCGTCGGCCCAGCCTACGTGGACATCGCCACCCGCTACCGCAACAGTGCCGACAACGTTGCCACGCTCGTTGCGAAGGTGAAAAATGGTGGCGCTGGCAACTGGGGCCAAGCCGCCATGAGCGCACACGCCGACCTGCCCGACACCGACGTAGAATTGATGGTGAAATACATCATGACCCTCGACAGCGCCGACGAGGCCAAACTGGCCGCCCTGCCTGAAAACAAGGTCAACACCACGGCCCTCGAACCCGTCACGAGCGTGAAGGAGGAGGACATATACCCCGGCGCCATCCTCAAGGTTTACCAGTTTGTGGATAAAAGAAAACTGACGAAAGTGGCCGATATGCAGCCGCTGCCCAAGCCGATTTACGTGGGCATCCAGCCTAAGCTCCACGCCACCGCCGCCGATTTTGGTGACCTGGTGGACAATTTCGGCCTCGTTGCCGAAGGCTTTTTGAAAATACCCAAGGACAACCTCTACACCTTCCGCACAGTCAGCGACGACGGCAGTGTGCTTTATATCGGTGAAACAAAAGTAGTGGACAACGACGGCCTGCACGGCGACGAGCCAAAGGACGGCGACATCATGCTCAAGGCGGGGCTGCACCCCTTCCGTTTGGAGTATTTCGAGTCGGGCGGCGGCAACGTCATTTCGATGCAATGGAAGACGCCGGAGGGTAAGTTTGAAATCGTGCCGAACGCCATTTTGGCACACGACAAAAACCTGCAACCAGCGATGGCGGGCAATATGACCTTCGGCGCTGGCTCGCAGATACCCGGCGACAAGGCGCACGAGGCGGGCGTTCACCCCAGCTACGACCTTGCGCAAGCACGGCCCAATGATTTTCTGCCGAAAGTCGGCGGCATGGACTTCCTCTCCGATGGTCGCCTCGTGGTTAGCACTTGGGACGCCGAGGGCGGGGTTTACATCGTGGAAAATGCCCAGAGCGGTGACCCCGCCAAGATGAAGTACAAGAAAATCGCCAACGGCCTCGCCGAGCCGCTTGGCCTGAAAGTGGTCAACGACGTGATTTATGTTTTGCAAAAACAAGAGCTGACCAAGCTCGTGGACAACGACAAGGACGGCATCATTGACGAATATTATACGCTTTGCAATAGTTGGGGCGTGAGTTCGAACTTCCACGAATTCGCCTTCGGCCTCGTTTATAAGGACGGCCATTTCTACGGTAGCCTCGCCACGGACATCCTGCCCGGCGGCGCTGGCGCTCCCACCCAGCCGAAAGACCGGGGCCGCACCTTCAAAATCAGCGAAAAGGACGGTAGCATCGAGTTCATCGCCAGCGGCCTGCGCACTCCCAACGGCATCGGCATCGGCGTGGACGGCGAGATTTTCAACGCCGACAACCAGGGCGACTGGCTGCCAAGCAGCAAAATCAACCATATCACTACTGGCGCTTTCTTCGGTAGCCGTGCGGTGGATTTTGAAGGTACGGCCAATTTGACCATGAAACAGCCCGTCGTTTGGCTGCCACAAGATGAAATCGGCAACTCGCCCGGCACCCCGCTGGCCTTCACCGACGACAGCCCGTACAAGGGCCAGATGATGCACGGCGAGGTGACGCACGGCGGCGTGAAGCGGGTTTTTGTGGAAAAAATCAATGGCGAGTACCAAGGCTGCGTGTTCCGTTTCACGCAGGGCCTGGAGGCAGGCGTCAACCGCATGGTCTGGGGCCCTGACGGTGCGCTCTACGTCGGCTGCATCGGTAACCCCGGCAACTGGCGGGATATGAACGGCGACAAGCTCTGGTACGGCCTCCAACGGCTGAAATTCAACGGAAAACCCGCTTTTGAAATGCTGGCCGTGCGGGCAAAAAGCAACGGTGTTGAAATCGAGTTCACCGAACCACTGGAAGAGGGCAACGGCTGGAATGGTGCCGAGTACCAAGTAGAGCAATGGAAATACGTGCCCACAAAGGACTACGGCGGCCCGAAGGTGGACCAGACGAAGCTGAAAGTGCTGTCTGCAAATGTCAGTGGCGACCGCAAAAAGGTCTTTTTGGAACTGGCGGGCATGAAGGCGGGCCATGTGATATATGTGCGGCTGCCCTACACTTGGGTAAGTGCCAATGGCAACGAGCTTTGGGCGACGGAAGGCTGGTACACGATGAACGCCATTCCCGCCAATGCGCCAGGTGAAAAAACCACCGCCCCCGCATTTGCCGCCAACACGCTGACGGAAGCCGAGAAGGCCGCTGGCTGGAAACTACTGTTCGATGGAAAAAGCACGGCTGGCTGGCACGGCTTCGGCAACAAGCCGGTGAGCAAGAAATGGGTGACCACGGACGGAACCCTCCATTTTGACCCAAAAGCTGCCAAGGACGACAACAATAGCGACATCGTCACCGACGAGGAGTATGCCAACTACGAGTTGCGCTTGGATTGGAAAATTGCGCCTTGCGGCAATTCAGGCGTAGTCTATAATGTGGTGGAAGATGCTACCAAATACCAATATGGCTGGCAGACCGGCCCCGAAATGCAGATTTTGGACAACGCCTGCCACCCCGATGCCATGTTCGACAAGCACAAGGCCGGCGACCTTTACGACATGATTGCCAGCCGCCTGATGACCGTGAAGCCCGGCGGCCAGTGGAACAGCGCCCGCCTCGTGAACCGCAACGGCAAGGTGGAGCAATGGCTGAATGGCCGCAAAGTGGTGGAAGTGGACATGACGGGCGAGGACTGGAAAAAGCTTATCGCTGGCAGCAAGTTCAAGGACATGCCAGATTTTGGGAAGACGACGAGCGGGCGGATTGCCCTGCAAGACCACGGGAACGATGTGTGGTTTAGGAATATGAAGGTGAGGGTGTTGAAGTGAGTGATAAGGAATAATTGCAGGCATAGACTGGGACCAGCTATGCCTGTAATTATTCAATCATTTTCCCATCCGTATAAGAGGTCTTTTAATTTTGAACCCCTTAATTCTGCTATGTTGTAAGCCTCGTTGAATTTGGCGATAGAAGTTTTAATGTCAGTTTTTAAAGTTTGAAATTTTTCAGGAAGTTCTTTTGCGCATACGGCTTCATTGCCATAATTGCTGAGTATGAGTTCAAATTTTTGATAATACCGTTCACCTTGCCCTATGAAATTGTTGTACTTATGGATGAACTCAGTAAGTAAATTCACAGGAAACTCCAAACTTGCATGTTTCTTGTATGCCTTATCTTTTTCTGCTTCAGAACCAGCGTAAAGCGTTTTAACTTCTGCAATATAATCATCAAGTTTGGAATATAAAGTTTCCCAATCATCCTGTTCTCGGCATTTGTCAAGAGGTACATTGTAACCTACCACTTTTGAATATTCGTAGAATAGGTCTATACATTCTTTTTTAAGGGCAATATTACTTTGTTTTAAGTAATCCGATTCGTAGAAAATCAAATTTAAGTCGCTGTTCATTCTAAGTGTGAAATCTAGAATACAGGCTATTGAGGCCAATCTTTCTTCCTTCCTTTCATTGGAATCATCTAAATAAATGCTGCTCATCAAGATAAAAGAGCTAGATGTCTGAAGGTTGTCCTCAAGGAGGCCTGGAATATTGACATTAGACTGTTTTTCTATCTTGGATATAATAACGTCCCGTATTTTAGAGAATTCAGCATAATTGTTAGGGTTCGACATTTTTACAATGTCGTTTACCGTTTGCATGGTTGAAAAATGATGGTCAAGCCCCAATATTTTTTCATAGAGAAGTCTTGTTAACTCTACGCCTTTCCTAAATCGGAGTTTGGCAAGTTTAATTTGTGCGTCGTTCGCTACAAATTCTAACTCTTTTTGCAGCTTGTTCTTTTCTAATAGTAATTCAACTGCAAACTCAATATCTTGTGGCAGCAAGATGTTCTCCAAATCATGCTCAACCTTGCCCAAAGCTGCTCGGCATTGCATAATTTTCACCTTTGACGAAGACGATATGGCCTCAGTCTCTTTTTCGAACTGTAAAATATATTCTTGTAGTGAAATACTGTCAAGCCCTTTACCCATACACCAAGTATGGTTAGGTAAAAAACAAATCATTGCAATGATACCCACCAAGAATTTTGTTGTTATTTTAAAATTCATGTGACTTTGTATTGATAGCCAACTTTTTGAAAACTTTGAAAAGATTGTTCATAGTTATCGTTGTATAAGGAATGTCTTGAGTTATTGCTCACCTTCCTGTACGTCCGTCCCTACGCTTTGCTCAAATGTGACGATATATTTGCCCCAACCTTTCCGAACCGGGTAACGTCCAGTTTTTACTAGGATTTTCTTTTGGGTACTTCCAATTTTTGACAAAAGTTCAGCATCATCAACTAGAAACTCCCTCTTGATGTCAAAATATCCATGTGAAAATTGATAAATTAGTGTGGAGTCTACGATATATTCTTTGTCATACTCGATAACAAGTATCCCCTTTTTATTGAGGTACATTTTGCTATTGAATATTTGTTTGCCTTCATGTTCTATAGGTTTGCTGTTTGGGCTGCAAAGCAAAGAACCCGACATACCACAGCCTTCTTTTTCGGTTCTTCCCCATGTTGATGATGCAGATACCTTTTCCCCGGGCACATAAAAGGCAAAAAATGCCGCTAAGACTAGAACTAAGATGGTTGCGAAAGTAAGTTGTTTAATTTTCATGATTTTGAGTTTTAATAGTGATAAAATAGGTTGTTTTAATTCAAGCCATACAATAAATCCTTCAACCTTGACCCCTGTATTTCGGGCAAGTTATAAGTGTTGTCGAACTTCTCAATGGTACTTTTAATGTCGAATTTAAGCTCGGTGAACTGCCGTGGCAGTTGTGCCTTGCATACATCCTCGTTTTCATAGTTCGACACGATATTGTCGAATTTCTGGTAATACTGCGTACCCTGCGCAATGAAAGTGCTATATTTTGAGATAAACTCAGATACCCTTTGCGTAGCAAATTCAAGGTTTATTTGGTCTTTACTGGCACCCACCGCCGTTGGATTGGCTAGTAATTGCTGTTCCATTTCCTGTATTTTCTTGTCGAGCATTTCCTGGAGCGTCTCCCAGTCGTCGTTGCCACGGCATTTTTCGAGCGGTACGTGGTACTGTACAGCCTTTGTGTATTCCTCGAAGAGTTTTTCACATTCTTCTTTCATGGTCTGGTTGGCCTGCTTCAAAAACTCCGTCTCGTTGCGCACAACGCTTAAATCGGAATTCATCCTTACCGTAAAGTCCAAAATGCAAGAAATCTGTTCGAAGTCGGCTTCCTTGGCTTTTTGTGGGCGCTCGCTCAATAGGGCAGTGACCAGCGTAAAAGCGCCGGAAATGAACGGGTTGGTGTTCAGCAACGATGGCAACTGCATATTGAATTTCTTATTGGCGTTCTTTTCCAAAACCTCTTTGGCCTTCTCGAATTCTGGATAAGAATTGGGGTTGGACAACATGGAGATATTCTGAAAAGTCTGCATGCCCGTGAAGTGGTGGTCGAGCCCCAGAATCTTTTCATACATGAGCTTGATGAGGTCTATCCCTTTGCGGTAGCGTACCTTGAGGGCGGCACCTTGAAAACCGAGCGTCAACCTTTCCTGCTTTTCGAGCAGCAATATCTTTTGTTCCAAGGCTTTTTTGTAGCGTTTGTTTTTCCAGCCCGCTGTGTTGGCTATTTCATGCTCCGTAGCCGATAGCTCCACAGCAACCTGCTGCAATTCTTGCCGCATTTCGGATTGAATTTGCCGCATTTCATAATCAAAATCAACGCAGATATTTGTAAATGATAAGAGGCTGTCTGCCTCCATCGTAGGGGTTGAAGCGAACAAGGCGGCGGGCAATAGCAGCAATACCATTGCCCACAGCTGGAGGAGTGTGCTGTTTTTCATGACGATTTTATTTTGCAAGTCTCAATAAAGGATGTGCGGGTGCATCCCCACAGCGACTTGAGTTGACCTGTAATGATTGTTTAGCTTCTGCGCAAATCCGAGCAGAAAAATGCCGTGTCTAAGATGCAGAATCAGATGCTGGTTTCGCACTGGATTTCCGTGACCCAGCCGGTCTGTTCGCCGATTTGATGCTCGAAAACATAGATGCTCAAGTTCAATTTCTTGCCTGGCATCTGCATGCAGACGAGCTTGGCGAGCAAAGCACCATCGCCATCACGATAGACACTGCTGCCGAGCAGGACGTTGTGGCGCACATCTACCAAAGTGATGGAAGTCTTTTGGGAGGATTGATGCTTCTGGGTCACGCTGACGGTTCCGTTGCCCAATTCCTGAAGCGTTGCTCCTTTGGATTTTGCGTCAAGCAAAAAGCGATTGATGTCTGGCGCCTCTTTGTCATTTGAACGCAACAAAGAGCGAACTATATCCTCCATCCCTTGAATTTCAAGGGTGAGGTCCTTACTTTTACCGTTTGTCGTCAAGAATTTCCATTGACAAATGCCCGTGGCATTCACGCAAACGCCCAAGCTACCGTCCACCATCTTGTCTAAAAGGGATGTATGGTCGAGGTTTGCCTCTTTGGGGAAGGCCCGGCCATCCACCTGTTTTCGGGTAAAGCCATAGCGTGCATCTTTCTGTACGTTGAGCGCACAGTCGTCGCCTGCAAAGGTGACCTCTTTGGTTTGGAAGGATGTTGAAATAACGCTGGTAAAAATTGCCAGCAGCAAAGGGTACATTGATGAGAACGTAAATAAAGATTTCATCTTGGGTTGTTTTAAAAAGTTGACAAAAGGCCGCATGTCGTCATGCGGTCAAAATATTTTCATAAAAATATAATCTAACTATTGCCGTGTCAACTTTTAAAACGTATCTTTGTAACGTTTTAAAAGTTGACACGGGCCTTGCCAGCGAGAGTTGCGCAGGGTCTTTTTTATTTCTTTAGTTTCTTCCCAATTTTCCAAGGCAAGGTGTAATTTAAGCCAATATACATACTTGCAAACTTGAATGAATATGGATTATAACCATTTACCCGACTATCCGAATCTTTGTCGTATCCCCATACTTGTATGGAGGTGGTGTTGAACCATTGATTTCGGAAGCCTAAGTCTATAGTAAGACCATCAGCCTTGACTGATTCTTTATTAAATGTCAGCCCAAACAGTCCCCCTATTCCAAAGCCCTCATCAATCACAAGGAACATCCGGTATTCCCCTTCTGCAACTTCTTCCACGCTTACTTTTTTGGCAGTTTCTAAAGTAGAAGAGCCGCTTGAGCGAAATATATCATCTGATTTTCCTGACCATTGAGCCGACAATCCTGCTTTGAGAGAGACAGCCCAATTAGCATCGCCTGTTGCAGGGTTTAGTCTTATTAATAGATTGAATGGTACAGAGTATAATGGAATATCAACACCTGCATCACATATTCTGCATGGGCTGTTACTGCTGAATGCTGTGAAATAGGTTACTTTTCGCTTGGACATTTCAAATCCAGACTGTAATGCCCAATCTTTCCCTGTATCTAGAGTTAAGTAAACGTGAGACCCAAGTGGGTTTTGAACTTGAAAACGGGTTTGCCCAGCACCAGCTGGGAATGTCAGGCTGGGGTCAGCAATATACTCATCATCTAGTTGATGCATATCGTAAGCAGCGAGAATGCCAACATCAAAGCTTAAGCTTTTCTGGGCGAAACAACTTGTTGTAAATAAGGCCACTGCTACAATGTGCAGCAAGGATTTTTTTTTACACATGGTTTATTTATTTGTAAACACAATCAGCCTAATAAGATTTAACAAGCATCAAAAGGGTAGTGATGGATACTATGTTCATTAATATCGATTAATCTTATTAGAACAGTATGTTTATGATGAACAATAATTAATTGCAATTTTTATTTTTTGATAATTAGAATTTGATATGCTAAACATATCTACTTGGAGTGTTATCTGGAAAATGACTACAATCAAGCGCTAACCTTTTAATACTAAAGTCAGTTTTTGATGAGATTTTTCACAAAAAATAGTATAACCACTGATGTCCAAAAAGCTAAAGGAAATTATACTTTTGGATTTATGTTATTGTTTTGAAAATTTTTTAACAAATACTTTGTTATTATTGCAAATTATCGCCAAATAATAACTCCCTGCCATGAGCCTGCCTATGTTTAGCTCTAAATTGTCGTTGGATAGACTGGCTTTGGCTGTTTCTAAAAATTTACCATTGTTATCTAATATGACAAAACGAGCATTTTTATCTTTATATTCACTCAATTCAACAAAAATGCGGTTGCTAGCTGGGTTGGGATAGAGGCGAATTTGCTCGCCACAAATAATTTGGCCCGGCGAGGGTTCTATTCCGCTGGTCAGGTCACCATATACCCCAAGTCCGCAATATTCTGTGCAAACCCACTTATTGTCTTTATTATCCACGACTATGGAATTGATAAAATCACTTGGTATCTGGGAGTTGTATATGGTGAAAATTTCCCAATCTATTCCATCAAAAAAACTTAAACCACTTCCATTTGTGCCCACCCAAATGCCTTTACCTTCTTCTTCGGCAATAGAAGTTATATTATTGCTGATTAAGCCTGAATTGTTAGTGGTAATTATTTCCCAATTGGTGCCATTCCAATGTGCTAATCCACTTTCATCAGTACCAACCCAAATTGTCCCATCAGATGCAATCAACAAGGCTGAAATAGTATTTGAAGGCAACCCATTAGTTTGATTGTGCCATAGATAACCTGCACTATCCCACTGAAGTAACCCATAGTCTGATGTTCCAACCCATTTTACATTATTTTGATCAATTTCAATTGCGTTTACCTGTGAATTCTGTACGCCAAATTGCAATAAAGGAACATTTGTCCAATTTTGTCCATCGTAATAAACCAACCCCTTTGTTGCCAGCCCTACCCAAATATTCCCATTTAAGTCATGCGCAATATCCCATGCATTGTCGTTTGGGAAGTCAGAGTTATTGTGATTAATAACTTGCCAACTGCCATTTTGATACATGACAATACCATTTTCCAAGAGCGAACTTGCCCAAACACGATTCTGAGCATCTACGTGGATTGAATGAAACGAATTGCTAGGGAATATAGTGTTTGAACTGTCAAAAACTGTCCATTCGAGCGAAGGGCTGAATTTGGCTATTCCACCCAAATAGGTGCTAAACCACCTATTCCCTTCCATGTCGCTGTCCATTTCAATGATTGCCGTGGAGGGTATTTCGGATTGACTGGCTTCAGATTTTGTCCAATTGGCACCATCGTAGCTATAAATTCCATTACCCCAAGTACCCACCCAAATCCCCGCAATGGGCTTCGGCGAAATTGCAGAAATTCGCAATAAATCTAAATCACTTGGTGGTGGGATTACTGACCATTCGACACCATCATATTTGAATAGATTCGATGAAGAAAGGCCGCCCGCCCAGACATTCCCATTTTTGTCAGCCTGAATTTTTTCCAAAAGATTTAGGGATGTGCCGTTTGTGGCTGTGTTAAATGATTGCCAGGTATTAACTCCGTCAAACTTAGAAATACCTCCAAACGCAGTGGAGACCCAGGCATTACCCGAATTGTCAAATGTGATGTCTAGCACGAAATCATCAGGAATGCCTGAATTTAACGTGTTGTATGTCGTCCATTCACCTCCTTTGTACTTTATCAATCCATTAAAGGTGCACAACCATAATTCGTCATTATTTGACTTGAGAGACAATACACCTTCTAATGATGTCCCATTATCGGTTTGGGTGTAGGTCACCCAATCTATACCGTTGTATTTAACCAACAACAGGTCGTCTGTCGCCGCCCAGATAATTCCGTCGGAACTCATGGCTAGGCCCACATAGGAATTTGAGGGCAGTGATGAATTTGAAGAATTGAAATGATTCCATTGGATGCCGTCATAAGAAACTATGCCATTGTTGATTGTGCTCATCCAGAGATTTCCATCCATTCCCCTCACAAATGAACTCACTTGGTTATCAGGTAGTCCTGAGTTTACCTTGTTGAAGAAACCCTGTGGGATTCCATTTGAGTCTGTTTTTACTATTCCACCTCCATCGGTGCCAATCCACAAATCGTTGTTATCCAAATAAATAGTTCGGATAATCTTGTTCGTAGTGAAAAGAGACCAATCCTGTGAATAAGATTGGAGGG
>JADLHE010000171.1 GCA_020848965.1 Saprospiraceae bacterium | reverse complement strand
GTTTGGGGTAAACATGTTTGTAATATTTCCTTAAAAGGAAATATTTTGGACAATTACTATTGGGCAAATAAATGCAAAGAACTACCGCATTTTACCATATCTCATCACAAATACGCCAATAGAAATACTGCAGAACTTGAAATTGATTTAAATGGGAAAAATTATAAAAATATGCTGGCAGTTGATGAAAATTTTTGTTTTGAAAATTTAAACACAAAGATATGTTTTACGCTAAAGAAAATTTCAAATGACTTTTACATCCTTAAAGCGGACTATGAAAACCCAGAATAGAAGTTTTAAGTTATTACAAAGTATTATGGAAGGTTGTTTATTGTGAATCAAAGTTTTGTTCTTGAAATAATTGTTCAGTCAACTCTTCTTCAAACTGACAATTAATTTGCCTTCCCAACTGCAAAATCCTCACACTTCCAGAAAACACCTAAGCGCAGCGGCTGTTGCGACATTGTGCCTTGTTTCTATCCACCCTTTGTCATTCTCGAAGTGAACCCACCCCCACGCCATGCGGGAAAATATTACTTGGATAGTTAACCTTCGGCAATGACAAGGGGAAGTGCCTACCATCAACAGCCTATACAATTAACCGCCCATTTATATACCACTTGCCCACTTATTTTTTGTTGTTTCTTCATGACCCAAAACTAAGTTGGATTAGTGTCCGGCTAAATCAGACCACCTCACATTTTTTTCTCGCTGACTGCCCCCTGCCCACTGCCTAACTGCCAACTAAAATTTTTACCTTTGCCGCCATGAGCAACGGACGAGTCATACTACCTACTGAGCGCTTTGAGCTAACCATTGACCGTCTTTGCCATCAATTGATTGAAAATCACGACGACTTCCAGAACACCTGCCTAATTGGCATCCAACAGGGCGGTGTGCCACTCGTCAACCGCATCCACCAACGGCTGCTCGAAATCACGGGCGCTGCCAGCATCGAAAACGGTAAGCTCGACATCACTTTTTACCGGGACGACTTCCGCCACCGCTCCAAGCCCATCCGGGCCAGCGTGACGGAGATGGACTTCCTCATCGAAGGCAAAAACGTGGTGCTCATGGACGACGTGCTCTACACGGGCCGCTCGGTGCAGGCCGCCATGTCCGCCCTCGGCGATTTTGGTAGGCCACATAAAGTGGAGCTGTTGACCTTGGTTGACCGCCGCTTCAACCGGGATTTGCCCATCAAGTCGGACTATACCGGCATCCGGGTTGACTCGTTGGATGATGCCTACGTCCGGGTGGAATGGAAGGAAGTGGAAGGAGAAGATATTGTTTGGCTATTTCCGAATAAAACGGTGGACGGTTGATGGTAGTCGGTAGTCGGCTACGGGCCGGACTACCGTCAACCGACCACCGACCACCGGATAAAAAAATGCAGCAACAACTCAGCACCAAGCACTTATTGGGTATTAAATACCTCACCGAAGACGACATCCAAATCATCTTCGAGACGGCGGACGAATTCAAGGAAGTCATCAACCGCCCCATCAAGAAAGTGCCGTCGTTGCGGGACATCACGGTGGCCAATATGTTCTTCGAGAACAGTACCCGCACCCGCATTTCTTTTGAGTTGGCCGAAAAACGCCTCAGTGCCGACACCGTCAATTTCAGCGCCAGCGCCTCCTCCGTCAGCAAAGGAGAGACCCTGCTCGACACGGTGAACAACGTCCTCTCCATGAAGGTGGACATGATTGTGATGCGCCACCCAGCGCCCGGTGCTCCGCAATTTTTGGCGAGGAACATCAAGGCCAATATCATCAACGCCGGGGACGGCACCCACGAGCACCCCACCCAGGCCCTGCTCGATGCCTATTCCATCCGGGAACAACTCGGCGATTTGGCCGGCAAGAAAATCGCCATTTTCGGTGACATCACCCACTCACGGGTGGCCCTCAGCAATATATTTTGTTTGCAAAAACTGGGGGCGGAGGTCAAGGTCTGCGGCCCTCCGACGCTCATCCCCAAGCACCTGCCCGCCCTTGGTGTGGGTGTGGAGCACGATGTGCGCAAGACCCTTGAATGGTGCGATGTGGCCAACGTGCTGCGCATCCAACTGGAGCGGCAGGACATCAAGTATTTCCCCAGCCTTCGGGAATACTCACTTTATTTCGGCATCAACAAGGAGTTGCTGGACAGCCTGAACAAGAAAATCGTCATCATGCACCCCGGCCCCATCAATCGTGGTGTGGAAATCACCTCGGACGTGGCCGATTCGGAGCACAGCATCATTTTGCAGCAAGTGGAAAACGGCGTGGCGGTAAGGATGGCGGTGCTGTATTTGTTGGCGGCGAGGAAGTAGTTTTTGTTTGATGAGTTTGATTTGTATTAGTGGCTGCGCAAAATTTCGAGCATTTCCTTGGCTGTGCCTATCTTTGTTTCCAACTCCATTTTATCTTGCAGCCAGCTTGCCGCAGCCATCACCTCCACATCCGGCCAATAGTTTTCCTTTGAAAAATGCAGGTACTTCATCACCATGAACCCATCGAACCAACGCCAGAAACGTTGCTGGAGCTCCAGTTTAGTATCAGAATTCAATTGAATTTCGGTGAGTTTTTTCTCGAAACCATTCAATCGCAGAAAACTGCCAAGGCTGGCTGGAAGCTGACTGTACAAAGCCTCCATATCCTTTATTTCCGATAAAATGGGAAGGGCTTCTTGGCAAAACATCCGCAAATCCTCAAAACTTCGAGGAGAGAAGCTCAGGCATTTCCCCCCGGTTTTAAGAAGTTCAGCCACTGCCCTACCCGTCCCGAATGGCACCCGGTTCGATGACCTCGGCGAGGGAATGACCTTGGTCGCTTTGATTTCACCGAAGCCAGCAAAAGGGATGAATTTCTGCAAAAAATGGAAGTCCTCCCCTGCCTGTCGTTGATTCATGCCGCCTTTTTCTTGGTAAGCATTGCAGCGCACAGCCATGCTGCTCCCCATCGTCAGCCAAGCATGGGGGACGCCCGCCCAACGTTGCGCCAGCACATTATATCTTAGGTGCAATTCATGCAGCGTGATAGCATGGTAAACTTCATCGGGAAAATCAGGCCCGGAAAGCGGGTGCTCGAAGTGAATGCCACAGGCCGTTGCCTTTGGGTTTTCGATGAAATGCGAATGGATGGCTTTGAAATAATTGCGCTCGCAACGGCAGTCGGCATCAAGGCTGACGATAACGCCTTGTTGGTTGCCCATTTTTGCGAAGCGATAGCAAGCTTCGTCCATGCCAATCTTACGCACGAGTCCGATACCCGTGAGCCGTTGGGGTAGGTCGTCGAGGTGCAGTACATGAAAACGGAGCCAACCTTGTTTATTGGCCAAAGCCCAACGCTGTGCCTGCTCAAAACTGTTTCGGTTCTTTTGCTTTACCGCAATGGCTGCACCTTCGCTTTCATTGATGACCACGATTACCTCCACATCGCAGATTGGTCGCTCACATTTTTGCAAAGACATAAGGGTGAGCAAAAGGAAATCCTCATCGTGACAAGGTATGACCACCACCAGCCCCAACAGCGGCGACGGCCGGGCGTCAATGAAAGGTGGGTAAAGACCACGTTCGGTGAGGTAAGGAGTCATACCATTATATGGTTTTAAATTGGCGGTCGGGAGGGCAATATTCCGAAACGCTTTGAATACTGCCAAAAATGGCGATTTTTGGGATTAACATTCTCTATTGAAATCACGTAAACAATCTTCGTGGTTGAATATTTGCTTTCAACCAACATCACAATATCCGAAATCCGCAATCAAATATGCCATTTCCCTTTCATAGACAACTCGACGCCATGGATTGCGGGGCAGCTTGCCTACGCATGGTGGCGGAGTTTTATGGTCGGAGGTACTCATTGCAGGAACTGCGGCAACGAGTCTTCGTGGACCGGGAAGGGGTGTCTTCTAGGGGCATTGCATTGGGGGCAGAGAGCATTGGACTGCGGGCATTGCCCATAAAACTCAGGTTCCAAGGTGTTGATAATGAGGATGTTGGCTTGATGGATGCGCCCTTCCCTTGTGTGGTGCATTGGCAACAACGGCATTTTGTGGTTGTTTTCAAAATCACCAAAAAATGGGTTTGGGTAGCCGACCCGGCCCGTGGCAAGGTAAAATTTAGCCATTCAGAATTTCAGCGCAACTGGCGAAGCGACGGCCCGGAAGGGGTCGCCATCCTACTCGAACCTACCCCCGATTTTTATGGCCAAGAAGGCGACAAAGTCAATCGGAAAGGCTTCGGTTTTTTGCTCAAATACCTACGGCCCTATCGGCGTTTGACGGCTCAATTGGTGGTCGGGTTGGTAGTGGCCAGCCTTATCCAATTCCTGTTTCCATTCCTCACACAGGCGGTGGTGGATGTTGGCATCGAAAACCAAGACCTCGGCTTTGTTTGGCTCATCCTTTTTGCGCAGCTCATGCTTTTCATGGGGCAAACCACGGTGCGGTTCCTGCAAAACTGGATTTTGCTACATATCGGAACACGGGTCAATATCTCCCTGGTCAGTGATTTTTTGGTGCGGCTCATGGCACAGCCCATCAGCTTTTTCGATGCAAAAATGACGGGCGACCTCATGCAACGCATCGGCGACCACCGCCGCATTGAAGAATTCATGACGGTGAGCACGCTCAACATCCTTTTCTCCGCTTTCAACCTCGTCATCTTCGGTGGCGTACTGGCGCTGTATAGCCTGAAAATATTCACTATCTTCTTGATTGCCAGCGTGTTGTACGTAGCTTGGATTTTCCTATTTTTGAAAAGAAGGGCCGATGCGGACCTGATGAAGTTCCGGGCATTGAGCGACAACCAAAGCGCCATCATCGAGCTGATTCAGGGGATGCAGGAAATAAAACTCCAAAACAGCGAGCACAAACGCCGTTATGGTTGGGTGCATATTCAGGCAAGGTTGTTCCGGGCGAACGTCCGTTCACTTTCGGTCACGCAATGGCAGGATGCCGGGGCACAGTTCATCGCCCAAGTGAAGGACATCATCATCATCGCCATTGCAGCGGCGGCGGTCATTGAAGGCAGCATGACGCTCGGCATGATGCTCGCCACCATGTTCATTTTAGGCCAATTGAATGTGCCCTTGCAGCAAATCATTGGTTTTGTGCGCTCTGCGCAAGATGCCAAAATCAGCCTTGAGCGGCTCGCTGAAATCCATACGGATGGGAAGGAAGAAGCTGAAATGGCTTCACAAGAATTTGTCAGCCCGCAGCTAACGAGCCTCATTTCCCATAACACAGCCTTGAACCTCAGCCTTGAAAACCTCAGTTTCCAATACAATCCCCTTTCCGATTTTGTGCTGAAAAACGTAACCCTCACCATCCCGGCAGGCAAGGTGACGGCCATTGTGGGTACGAGCGGAAGCGGCAAAACGACCCTCGTAAAACTGCTGCTTGGTTTTTACGAACCCAGTGCCGGAACCATCAAAGCTGGCCAGTTTTTCCTGAAAAGCATACCCGCCCACGACTGGCGGGCACGGTGCGGGGCGGTCATGCAGGATGGCTTCGTCTTTTCTGATAGCATCGCTTCTAATATTGCTGAAAGCGAAAGCAATTGGCAATCCATTGACAAGGAAAAACTGCTGAAAGCCGTGCAAGTGGCTCATATTCAAGAGTTTATTGAGAATTTGCCACTCGGCTACAATACCATGGTCGGTGCAAAAGGCAACGGACTCAGCCAAGGGCAGCGCCAACTTTTGCTCATTGCAAGGGCCGTTTACAAGGAACCAGATTACCTGTTTTTTGATGAAGCCACCAATGCCCTCGATGCCCATACCGAGAAAATAATCACGGAGAACCTAAGCCAGTTTTTTCAAGGAAAAACGGTGGTGGTAGTGGCTCACCGTCTCAGTACCGTTAAAAACGCCGACCAAATCGTGGTAATGGAGCGAGGCGAAATCGTGGAAATTGGTACACACGAATCGCTTTCGCAAAAAAAGGGAGCCTACTACGCTTTGGTGAAGGAGCAGTTGGAATTGGGAGCTTGAATTAGGGATGAGGGATGAGGGATGAGGGATGAGGGATGAGGGATGATTAAGATACTGCCGTTAATCACTTTTAAAGGTAAATATTCATGTTTGTTGAATAATTAAATGCCAGAGGTACCAAATATCAAACTCAACGAGCGCCAAGATATTGAGGCGCTTATCGGCAGCCCACCGGGTTGGACGCTGCGGTGGGGGCTGACGGCCATGCTGGCCGTGCTGCTGCTGCTTTTGGGCATTGCCCAAATGGTAAGCTACCCAGATGTGGTGGAAGCAAGGGCGATGCTCACCACCCAACGCCCCCCCATCCGATTGGCGGCGAAGGTGAGCGGCAAAATTGCGCAGTTGAAAGTCACGAACGGCCAAACCGTGCAGCCCGGCGACCTATTGGCAGTGCTGGAAAACCCTGCCCGCCTCAAAGATGTGAACCTATTGGATTCGGTTTTGCAAAAAATGATGGTGGATGAAACGGCGGCTTACCTCGAATTGCGCTTGCCTACGGTCATGCAGCTAGGCACGCTGCAAGCCAGTTTCGCCAATTTTGCGCAGCGCCATAAAGACCTCCACTACTTCCTCTCGCAAGACATTAACTTCCAGAAAATCAGCAATTTAAAACAGCAAATAGAAGACATGCTCATTTTAAATAAATCACTTTTCCGTCAGGAGAAAATCCTGAAGGAGGAGGTTGATTTATCGAGAAAAAACCTAGAGCGGGACAGCCAACTGCTGACCACCAACGCCATCAGCAAGCTCGAATTTGAAAAGAGCCAATCCTTTTGGCTGACGAAGCGGCGGGAACTGGAAGCCCTGCGTTCTGGCACCTCCCAGAACAACCTGCGCATCCGGCAGATGCAGGCGCAAATCCTTGATTTACAGCAAGTTCAGTCCGATGACAAGTCGCAGAAGGAGCTTGATTTCCGTTCCGAAGTGGAGAAATTGATTGGAGAAATCACCATTTGGAAACAGACGTATCTAATGGTAGCCCCGGTGGGTGGCGAAGTGGCACTGACCAAGGCTTGGAGCGAGCAGATGCAGGTGGAAGCAGGCACGGAAGTGCTGACGATTGTGCCCACGGCAGGCGCTGGCGATGTCATTGCGAAAGCAATATTACAAAGCAACCGCTCCGGCAAAGTAAAGGAACAAATGCCCGTCAATATCCGGCTCGACGGCTATCCCTACCAAGAGTTTGGGGTGCTGAACGGCAAGGTTTTGCGCATCGCCACCGTTCCGAATGAAGCGGGTTATGAGCTAGAGATTTCGATACCAGCCGATTTGAAAACCAGCCACGGCAAGCCCATTCCATTCCGCCAGGAAATGCAAGGCACGGCCCGCATCATCACCGAAAAAAGGAGCCTTTTGCAGCGGATTCTGGATAAGATTCTGGTGAAACTGATGGGCGAATGAGTGAAATCCAGTCCTTAAACTAGTTTTGGTGGATAAAAGCCCACTTTTAATCGAAACCTTTGCTTGGCTTAGTTTCAAATTGCCAAATTAGAGCCAAAATTCATTCGGAAAATCTACTCAATGAGCGTCATTCTACGAATTTTCGCCGAAAGCACCCTTCAGGCATGGGGCCAACTGACGGGCAACAAGCTCCGAAGCTTTCTTTCCCTGCTGGGCATCACCATAGGTATTTTTTGCATCATCGCCATCCAGGCAGCGGTCAATTCCATGCAGGACAACGTGATGGGTAGCTTGGACAAGCTTGGCGACGATGTGATTTATGTGTCCAAACAGTCTTGGACGGAAGACCCACACGAAAATTATTGGAAATATGAGCGCCGACCAGACCCCAGCTACGAAGACCTGATGGCCATCAAGGCCAAAGTGAAAGATGCCGCAGCGGCTGACCTCCACCTTTTTGTAGGCTTGAAAACCTTGAAATACCGCTCCAATTCTGTTGAAAAGGTTTTTTGCGTAGCAACGACCTACGACATGGACGAGATTTTCAAGCCCGAATACTACAAGGGCCGCTACTATACTGCCACCGAATACCATTACGGCATGAACAAGGTAATGATAGGCTATAAAGTGGCCGAGGCCCTGTTCAATGGCGTGGAACCCATTGGGAAAAAAATAACCATGGGTGGCCGTGATGTGGAAGTGATTGGGGTTTTCAAAAAATCGGGTAAAGACCTCATCAATATCATGGACTTCGACAACGCCATCATGATTGGCTACGAATTGGCGAAGAAAATTGCGAACGTGAAAGCGGAAAACCTCTGGGGTTCCTCGCTGCAAGTTAAAGCAGTGGAAGGCGTCAGTGTTGACAAACTGAAAGACGAACTCACGGGCGTGCTTCGCACTGAGCGCCACCTGAAACCTAGGGAAGACGATAATTTTTCCCTGAACACCATGTCCATTTTGGCCAGTTTGCTTAGCAACGTGTTTGGCGTGTTAAATCTTGTAGGCCTTGTCATCGGTAGCTTCGCCATTATGGTCGGCATGGTCAGCGTGGCAAACATCATGTTCGTATCCGTAAAAGAGCGCACCAATATAATAGGTATCAAAAAAGCGCTCGGAGCAAAAAGCGGCGTCATCTTGTTGGAGTTCCTAGTCGAATCCATCATTCTATGCATCATTGGTGGCCTTTTGGGGCTGGTGTTTGTTTACCTATTGATAGGCGCACTCAAAAACTCCATGCCCTTCCCCATCTATGTTGACTTGGCCAATGTGGGCTGGGGTATGTTCATATCCGTGGCAGTTGGTGTGTTGGCTGGTTTAATCCCAGCTAGGCGTGCCGCCAAAATGGACCCCGTGGTCGCCATTCGGCAAGGAGCTTAGGAAGAGGATAGGGAAAGTAGAATCAGGCAAATAATCGCCGATGTTCAATTTTCTCCATCTTAATTCCTCAATCTCCATAAATCCCGACTACCTTTGCGGCGCTACGGTGATGGGCGGTCTTGTTGCCCATCTGAAAAGGGAATCCGGTGAAAATCCGGAGCAGTCCCCGCTGCTGTAAGCTCCATTTGAAAGTTTTAGGCAAATGTCACTGAGAAGGTTCCAAAACCCTTGGGAAGACGCCTAAAAAGGAGCGAGCCAGAAGACCTGCCATAGCGTATTTCTCAATCGGGCTTTCGGAGGAAGAGCCAGGGAAGAAACGCTGCAACCCGTAGCCAACGGCTTGATTTTCAGGGCATTATCAGCCCAATCGTTTCCTACCTGCCTTACTTATAGCCCACCATCGGCAGGTTGATTTGAAAAAATCCAAGTTTATATGCTCGTTTGTTTGGCTGCTTGCGCAATACTTTGGCATTGCGCAGCAAGACAGCACCTTGCAACTGGCGCCCGTGGAGGTTACGGCAAGTTCGCTTCGCAACGACCAGACGGGTAGCCTTACCGAAACTTGGCAAACCAGCGACCTCACTACCCTACCCGCCCAGTCAGCAGCTGATTTTTTGCGGAGCAATGCAGGCATTTACCTGAAAACCTATGGCGCTGGCAGCTTGGCTACTACCTCCATCAGGGGTGCCAGTGCTGGCCAAACGGCAGTGGTCTGGAATGGGTTCCAGATTCAAAGCCCCATGCTGGGTCTCCTCGATTGGTCATTGCTGCCCACCGCCTTCACCGATGAAATCAGTTTGCAGTATGGAGGGAATGGAGCAATCTGGGGCAGTGGAGCTTTGGGTGGCACTTTGCTTTTGAACAACAACGCCGATTTTTCGAAGAAAAAAGCCCTCCAATTCGCTGCCTCGCATGGCAGTTTTGGGCAATGGAACGGGCAGACTGTGGCCAAATTTTCCAATCAATATTGGGCTAGTTCTACCCGCATTTTCAGGCAGCAATCTGAAAACGACTTTACTTACTCAACAGCTCCCGGCCACCCAAACAAACGGCAAACCAACGCCGCAATGCACCAAGAAGGCATTATGCAAGAGGTTTATTGGCGGCCAAACGGAAGGCACCAGCTTGGGCTGAACACTTGGCTGCAATCGGCCTACCGTGAAATACCGCCGACCACCGTGCAGGCCCGCAGCCTTGCCAACCAACACGACAGGGCCATACGCACTGCCTTGCATTGGCGCTATGCAATGGACAAACAGGTGCTGCAACTGCGTTCGGCTGGCTTCAAGGAAAGCATACATTACCGAGACGAGCTTCAAGGCACGGATGCTCCGAGCCATTTTTGGACAAGCATTACGGAAGCTGATTTACAAAGACAGTTTTCATCGAAAATACAAGTACAGATAACTGGTAATCAAACCTTTACAAAGGCATTTATCAAAAACTACCCTGCGCCGGGAAAGCGAACCCAGTCAGCCATTTTTGCCTCCATGCACTATGGAAATGGCCCTTGGAGCGCCCAATTGGATGCGAGGCAAGCATGGGCGAACGGGAAAATCATCCCGTTCACGCCTTCTTTTGGATTGGAGCGAAAAATGGGCAACCTCCTAAAAATTGGGGCGAGACTAGGGCGAAACTACCGTCTGCCAAGCCTCAACGACTTGTATTGGGCACCGGGCGGAAATACCAATTTGAAAGCTGAATCGGGCTGGGCTGAGGAACTGAATGCCCGTTTTGAACTTAAAAAAGCAAATACCACCCTAGGGTTTACTTCCGCCGTTTTCAACAGAAATATCAAAAACTGGATACAATGGCTACCCACCGAAGGCCAGCCTTATTGGTCCGCCTCCAACATAAAAGCAGTGAGGAGCAGGGGAATGGAGCACCGTCTGCATCTGGCGTGGACTGTGATGCAGTGGCAATTTGGCTTCGAGGGTGGCTACGATTTTGTTCGTTCCACCAACCAGGAAGCCATCACATTGCCTAAGATTGACGAAGGACAGCAATGGTTCTATGTACCTGAACATCAAGGCTTTGTGAATGGCTCCATTCATTTCAAAGGGCTTAGGGCTTGGTTTAGGCAGCAGTTTACTGGTTCGGTAATCACTGAATTTGGGCAATTGGGTGGCTATAAAATTGCTTCGACAGGCTTGGATTATCTGGGGCAAATCCGGGGGAACAGCGCACGTTTTTTCTTACAAATTGACAATTTATGGAATGCCAATTACCGGGTCATTGAGCGAAGACCGATGCC
>JADLHE010000170.1 GCA_020848965.1 Saprospiraceae bacterium | reverse complement strand
TTCAGCTTTAACGATGATGCTGATAGCGAACATCATCGTGACTGTCTTTACGGTCTATTTCTTCGTCAAGGTGTTGCGCACGCCGACCAAGGATGAAGGCGACTTCCCTCCTGGCCCTTGATGCCACACAAAATCGGGGAGCTTTAAGGCTCCCCGATTTTCCTCTCCCACTTCTCCTTCCGTGTATCAATATTGGAGCAAAAACCGCAACATCCACTTCGGCTTTTACCGATGGAGCATGAGCCCATTCCGTCTGGAAGGTATGCTGGAGGCCATGAACGATTTCGTTGCTTCACAACTACTGCTAAAACCCGATACAGGCTACAAAATTCTGGACATGGGCTGCGGGTATGGCGCCACAGTCCTGCATTTGCTCCGCAATCATCCGAATGTGCATTTTGTTGGCGTTGCCAATGACGAAGCCCAAATCATGACGGCCAGAAAGCAGGTTCATGTTGGCCAAGCTGAGTTCCATGTGGCCGAGTTTGACCAAGTCCCCTACCCCGACGGGAGTTTCGATGCCATTTACGGCTTGGAAAGTTTTTGCTTCGCAAAAGATGTGAGCAAGGAAAAAATCATCGCTGAAGCAGCAAGGCTGCTCAAGCCAGACGGCAAATTAGTTGTGGTTGACGGCTTCCTTCGCAAAACTGGGCCACTACCCCACCCCATCTCTTTTTTGTACAAAAAAAACAAAGCGGCATGGGGTTTTGAAAATCTGGCAGCCTTGCCAACCTTTATTCAAACAATTGAAAATAGAAATTTTACAAAAATTCAAGTTCAAGATTTTAGTTGGAAAATCGCCCCTTCGCTGCTGCACATCCCAAGGGTGTGTACAAGGCTGATTTTTGCCTATTTTCAAAAAAAAGACCCAGTGCTGCTTCAATATTGCAGCGCATTGCTGCTCACTTTCCTACTGTCCCCTTTTAAAATGTACTTCGGCTACTATGCAGTGACTTGTCGAAAATCAGCCGTCAGATTGAAGAATTGATTCATCTTTGCAAAAAAAATCAAGACTATGGAATTCAAGAATCCGTTGGCAGGCATCCGTTGGGGCCGTATTTTATTGTGGACAATACTTGCTGTGGTGATAGCAGTAGGTGGCTACATGTACTACAGTTTCGGCCTTGTTTACAGCGACGGCTACCGGGATGGCACACTCATCAAATTCTCCCGAAAAGGCTATGTTTTCAAGACCTATGAAGGCGAACTCAACCAAGGCGGCATCGCCAACCCAGTACCCGGCACAGCCTTGACCAACCAGATTTGGCATTTTTCCGTGAAAGATGACGCCATCGCCGAAAAACTGAACAACCTTGGTGGGCATCAGGTCAGGCTGCATTACAAGCAGTACAACAAGAACTTCATCTGGGAAGGCGAAACGAATTATATCGTTGACGGTGCCGAAGAAGTGAAATAATGGCTCCACTAACTTATCCGGTCGGGTAATTGGCGAACCATTGCCCGACCGGGCAAAAAAAACAAAATGAAAAACCTACATCCCCTTGCAAGCGCCCTGCTTGCTGTTTGTCTTTTTTCAGCTTGCCATAAAAAGGCGGGGCATGAAGAATGGATTCAGCTTTTCAACGGCAAAGACCTCACCGGCTGGGACATCAAAATCACGGGCCATGACCTCAACGACAACTACCTGAACACCTTCAGGGTAGAAAACGGGGCCTTGAAATGCGCCTACGACCGCTACAAGAATTTCGATGACAAGTTCGGGCATATCTATTACAAGACGCCCTACTCGCATTACCGCCTACGGGTCGAGTACCGCTTCACCGGCAACCAAACGCCCGGCGGCGCAGAATGGAATGTGCGAAACAGTGGTGTGATGCTCCACTCGCAGCCCGCCAACACGCTGTCGAAGAACCAAACCTTTCCTGTTTCCCTCGAAATGCAGATGCTGGGCGGCCTTTCGGACGGTAAAGAGCGCACCACGGCCAACCTATGCACACCCGGAACGCAGGTGAAGACAAACGGACAACTCAATATCGAGCACTGCATCAATTCTACCTCAAAAACCTACGACGGCGACCAATGGGTGACGGTGGAAATGCTCGTGCTTGGCGACTCGCTTGTGCAGCACAGCATTGATGGGAAAGTGGTGTTTGAGTACACCAAGTCCATTGTCGAAGATGACGACGAAGGCATGGTCAAATACCTCAACATGGAGAATAACTGGTTCGCTGACCACCGAGGAAAGCCGCTCAAGTCGGGGCATATCGCCTTGCAGGCGGAGAGCCATCCCGTGGAGTTTCGGAAAGTGGAACTGCTGGATTTGAGCAAGAAAATGAAGCCATAAAAAATGAAAAAGGCCCGGCATGACGACCGGGCCTTTTTCATTTAATTGCCATAAACCTGCTTCAGGTAATCAGCTGGCGCAACGGGCTGTCGGCCCAGCAGCTTCGGCAAATCGCCGCCCGCATCCTCGAACTCACCCTGCCGGATGGCCTCAGCAAATGCGCCAAACATGCCGATGTACATTTCCGGCACACCTGCTTTTGTCATTTCAGCTCTATATACCTCTTGTGTCGGGGAAATATAGGCAATTTCCTTTCCCGCTATTTTCGACAATGTTGCTGCCACTTCGCTGTATGTAATCGGCACAGCACCGGGTAAGTCGTAAGACTTTCCTTCATGTCCTTCGGTGGTCAGGACGTTGGCGGCAGCCTCGGCCAGGTCATTGCGCAGCACAAAAGCCGCCTGGCCATCTCCTGCTGGCTGAAAAACCACGCCCGTTTCAATCACCTGCTGGCCGAGGAAATAGGGCAGCATGTCCATGTAGAGGCCATTTTTCAGCAAAGTGTAGCTTAGGCCAGACGCTTTCAACGCCGCTTCGGCATCGAGGTGCGACTTGGCCACGAAGGTGATGGGCGAGGTTTCCGTTTCATTGCGGCGCACAAAACTGGTGTACACCACATGGCCAACATTGGCCTGTTTTGCCGCATCCACCACATTGCGGTGCTGCTCGCTGCGGTTTTCGATTTCACTGCCTGACACAAAAAGCAGTTTGTCAACGCCTTGGAAAGCCTTGACCATCGAAGGCACATCGTCGTAATTGCCGATGCGTATTTCGATGCCTTTTTCCTTGAGCGGTGCGGCTTTTGCCTCATCACGCACGAGTGCAGCGATGTTGCTGGCAGGAGTTTTTTCGAGCAAAAAATCAATGGTGGCGGCGCCGAGCGCCCCGGTTGCGCCTGTTACTAAAATCATGTTGTTCGGTTTTAAAATTTTAAAGAAACTTGCATTAAAAAGTATTCTTAGTTACTTTTGTAGAGCAAAGATAAAGGAGCAACTATTGCGAAAGCAAGAAGGCACTTTGCGGAAACTCGGTTACTTTTTGGTAACGATTCTTGACAATCAATGATTTAGCATGGAAAAAAAGTTTGAAGTTTATTCAAAAAAGGAGGAATGCCCCGTCCGCAACGTGTTGAGCCGCCTCGGCGACAAATGGTCGTTGCTGGTGCTGCTGTTGCTGAACGACGGCGAGACGCTGCGTTTCAACCAGATAAGCCATGTGCTGGGCGATATTTCACAAAAGATGCTCACCACCACCTTGCGCTCCTTGGAGGCCGACGGTTTGGTGAACCGGAAGATGTATGCGGAGATTCCGCCACGGGTGGAGTATTCCCTGACGGAGCGGGGCCGAAGCCTGATACCCGTGCTGCGGCAGTTGGTGGATTGGGCAGTGGAGAATATTGACGCCATCAAAACGTCGAGGGGAACTTTGGCGGCACATTAATGGTATGGCACACGCTGTTTCCATCTGATTTTTTTGCTTAAATTTGTATCAATAAACAACCAAGATATGACCGTTATTTTCCAAATAGACAATGCTAGTGAACTGGAGGAAATCAGCCAATGGCTCGCTAAACGCAAAATTTTAGTGCAAAAAAAGCCTGTCAAAAAGATTGGGGCAGCCGCATTTGTGAAAAAACTACGCCGTTACCAAGTTGCCCTTCCTACCGATTACCGCTTTAACCGAGACGAAGCCAATGAAAGCATCGAAGAAAAACTGACCATACAAAACCCGTTTCTTTCCTAATATAGCTACCTAAAAAGCTGTGGGGCTGCAAAATGCAACCCCACAGCTTTCCAATAATACAATCAGCTCGGCAGCTTCCACCCATTGTGGTACTTTGCCTTCGCCATTTCATTGGCCTCTGCATCGTTTTTGAACTCGCCCTTTTCAGCGTCCCAAAACACTTTCCGTCCCAATTTGAAAGCCACTTTGCCCATCGCCGCATTGATGGCGGCCACGGCTCCGGTCTCGATGCCGCATTTCAGGATGGACGGGTCACCTTTTTGGATGGCCTCTACGAAGTTTTGGGCATGGAGCTGCAAATAATCTGCGCTGCCCTTGGCTTGGTACGGCAGTGCCTCGATCTTATTGACCTTGATGCCCTCTTCGTTGCGCTTGGTTTCTGGGATGATTTCCCAGCCACCCCGGTTCACCACGAGGGTGCCGTTGTTGCCGATGAATGCGATGCCCTCCGTTTTACCATAATTTCCGCCATCAATACCCGTGGCATGTTCCCAGAGCATATTGAAATTGTCGTATTCAAAGACCGCTTGGAGGGTATCGGGTGTCTCGGAGGCGTCATCTGGGTAGGCGAGTTTGCCACCACTGGCCATGATGCTTTTCGGTGCTTTTGCCCCCATGAAAAACAAAGCAATGTCAATTTCGTGAACGCCCCAGTCGGTCATCAGGCCGCCAGCATAATCCCAAAACCAGCGGAAATTGAAATGGAAGCGGTTCGGGTTGAAGGGGCGCTTGGGCGCTGGGCCGAGCCACATACCATAGTCCACGCCAGCGGGCGGTTCGCCGTCTGGAAGGACTGGCACGGGGTTCATCCAGCCTTGGTAGGCCCAGGTTTTGACGAGGCGGATATTACCGAGTTTGCCAGATTTGAGGTAGTTGTGTGCTTGGTCGTAGTGCGTTCCGCTGCGCTGCCATTGGCCGATTTGCACCATTTGCTTGGGGTAACGCTTTGCGGCACGCAACATCACATTGCACTCTTCGATATTGGCAGAGATGGGTTTTTCGCAATAAACATGCTTGCCAGCGGCGAGGCTGTCCGTGAAGGCGAGGCAGTGCCAATGGTCGGGCGTACCGATGATGACGGCGTCCAAGTCCTTCATTTCCAGCATCTTGCGATAGTCCTTGAAGGTTTGCGGCTTATTGCCACGCATTTTGAAAACATCGTTGGCCCGCTCGTCGAGCACGCTCTGGTCCACATCGGCAAGGGCAACGCAGTCCACTTCGGGAATGGCGGTGAGGTGTGCCCGCATGTCGGACCAGCCCATGCCCTTGCAGCCGATGACGCCGAAGCGGAGTTTGTCGTTTGCAGAAACCCGTTTATTGCCGGAGGCAGCGAAAGTTTCTGTTGGGATGGCCGTGGCCAAGGTGGTGCCTGCCAAAGCCGTGGCAGACTGGCGGATGAAATTGCGGCGGGAGTTTTTCATAGAAATCGTCATTTGACATTGTGCCATTGGTCATTGAGGTATGTCGAAAATGACCAATGCCCCCATGACGAACGACCTTATAAATGCCGAAAACTAAAGCGTTTTTTCAATTAAAAATCACCGACTTTTTACGTTTAAGATGTTATTTGAAACTGGCATTGTTTTACATGTGAAATTGCATCGTTTTTTGCTCTATTGCTTAACCGGTTGAGAATGATTGACACCCAACCCCGCCCAATACTTCGATGCCGGCTCACCAACTCAATTATTTCAATGAAATCAATCTCGTATTTCGCCGTTGCTATCTTCGGCTTCTTGCTGCTTACCAGCCAAACCCTTACAGCACAAGTTGACATGACCTGGGACACACACCGGGTAGGCTTTAAAGTGCCACGTGGCTTCAATATCGAAACCAACAACGCTGAGGAGTTTTCTGGTGGCAATGACGACCTTTTTGTGACGATTGCCCCGATTCAAGACGAGACACTCACCGAGGACAATATGGCAGAAGTCGTGGATGCAATGGCCAAGGAAATGGACTACGACCTTGTTACGGATGGAAGCGCTGTGGAAGTCAACAATTTTGCTGGCTATTACAAGCGAGGCTCCAAGGATGGCTCCAACGCTATTGTCATGGCTTTGCTCGACCCAGAAAGTGCTACCAATTTGATTGTCGTTGCAATTTATTCCGACGATTCGGAAGATAAGGCATTGACGGTCATCAACAGTTTTTATTCCTATTAAGGTGATGGCCGAGCTTTCGGCCATCAATTATTCAAAGAGGAAATACCTTCAATTCAAGGATACAGAACGGGAGTTGCGAGCAGCAGCTCCCGTTTTTTGTTGAAAAAAGTCGAAGCCCAAACTATGGAATCTACGGTTTGGTCTATCTCTGAGTGGATTATTTGCCCGCTGTGTGACTCATCCAGCTTTAACCTTGGGTTAATTTTCAACAAAAAACAAATACAACAAAGTGGCTTACTACCTTTGCACCTCAATAAAGACAAGCATGAAACAAACCTTTTTACTCCTTCTTTTTGTCGGATTTACGCAAATTGTTTTTTCCCAAAGAGTCTCCATTTATGGTGTTGTCCAAGACGCCACCACGACCAAGCCCATTTCAGGGGTAACGGTCACTACCGTTGACGGAGAAGTCACTACGAATGAACAAGGACGGTTCAGGATTAGCCTGAAACAAACTACCAACGGTTACCTATTTAGTTTCACCAAAGACGGTTACCAAGCCGTGGA
>JADLHE010000169.1 GCA_020848965.1 Saprospiraceae bacterium | reverse complement strand
GTAGTTGTTGTTCAGGTATGGCAAGAAGCGGGCGTACTCCTTTTTATAAAAATTCCAATCCACGCCGTGTAGGTCTTTTTTGTAAAACTTCTTGACCACCTGCCGCCACATGTGCTCGAAAAGGTACTCACGCTCCACGTTTTCATTGAGCACCATTTCCCCCTTCATGTTCACACCTTCCCGTTTGCCGTCCTCCACGCCGATTTTCGTGATGCTACCGTCCACAATCATGTAAATCGTTTTTCCTGCCGTGTCGAGCACCATATTGCTGATGCCGTTGGCACCAAGTTTTACGTGCATCTTCGTCTCCTTCGTGCGGAGTTCCGTTACCCAGAGGTCGAAGCCTTTTTCAAAGGCAGCCAAATAGAACAGCTTTTCCCCATCCTTCGATAAAATGGCGTCACCCAAACGGGAGGAGTGAATCGTGAGGCGGGTCTTGCGTTTTTCGATGTCGTCCAATTCGATTTTGAGCGGTTCGACCTTTTTCTCGTCTTTTTTCTCGTCTTTCTTTTCCTTGTCGTCTTTCTTTTTGTCCTTGTTTTTTTCAGCTTCTTTCTCTTCTTTTTCCTTTTTCTCTTTTGCTTCCTTCTCTTTTTTCTCCTTGTCCTCAGCTTGCTTTAGTTCCCAGTCTTCTTTGCTGAGCTTCGAATTGTCAAATGTCTCTTGCGTAAAGAACATGGCGTAGGCATCCCCTTCCCCACCCCAACTGGCGTGGTTCTTCATGCCGTCACGGTCGCTGAACCAGAGCATGGCCTTGCCACCCATCGCCCATTTGGGTGCCCAATTGTTGTAGCCGCTTTGGGTCAAATTGATGACCTCGCTCTTGCCATCGGCAGCCACGAGGCCCGCCTGCGAAATCCATTGGTTGTCCTGTAAGAAATTCACGAGGAACCATTTGCCGTCAGGCGACCACTCGTACCATTGGTCGCCATCTGAGTAGGAGTAGTTTTTGTTGCCAGGCAATACGGTGCGGCTGGCCTTGCTCGCCAAATTGACGACCTTTAAAGTGGTGCGCTCCTCGAAATAAGCGACCTCTTTGCCATCGGGCGAGTAGGCAGGCTGGAACTCCTCAGCGGGCGTTTCCAAAATGGCTTTTTCCTTCAATAAAGTCGCATTGAAAAACTGCTTTTCGGACTCCCTTGCGAGGCTTGTTTCATACACGTTCCAGCTTCCATTGCGCTCACCAGCATAGAGGATACTGCGGCCATCAGGGCTGAAGCTCACGTTGCGCTCCTGCTCCGGCGTGTTGGTGATGCGCTTTGTCGTCCCTTCTTTTATCGAAGAAACAAAGACCTCGCCCCTGAACACATAGGCCACCTCCTTGCCATTTGGTGAAATGGCCAATTCGCTCGCCCCGCCATTCACACTGACCGTCTTCACAGGGTTGTAACGACCATCGTTGATGACGTCAACCGTCAGCTTCTTCGGCTGGCCGCCGTCCTTGAGGGTGTAAAGCTCTCCGTTGTAGCTAAAGGCCATCGTGCCGTCGTTGGCGATGCTGAGGTAACGAACAGGGTGCTTGTCGAGGCGGCTGACCTGCGTGGGCGTGCCACCTGTGAGCGGCATTTTCCAGACGTTGTAGCTGCCACTTTTTTCACTTAAAAAATAGATGTCCTGCTGGTTGGGCGCCACGACTGGGTTGCGGTCTTCGCCCTCGAAGCTGGTCAGTTTGGTGAATTTCTTCGTGGCTGTTTCATACTTCCACACGTCCCTTGTGACGCTGGAAGTGTGGTGCTTGCGGAACTCGTCCTCGTAGCCTTTTTGGTCGTGGTAAACGAGCACCGAGCCAGTGGCGTTGAAGCGAGCAGCCTCGGCAGGCGTCGTGAGCACCTGTGTGGGGCGGCCACCAGCCACTGGAATTTGGTACAGTTCCGGCAGCGCTCCGCTGGGAAACTGCTGATTCGTGCTGGCGTCCAATTGGCTGCTACCGAATATAACCGATTGATTGTCAATGGAAAAATCGGTCGGTATCTCGCCGGACGAATGGTAGGTTAGCCGGGTGGCGGTGCCGCCATTGGCCGATATTACGAACACGTCCATATTGCCGTATCGGTCGCTGGCGAAGGCTATTTTCTGGCCATCGTGCGACCAAACCGGGGCGAAGTCGTAGGCATCGTGGGTGGTGAGCAAGGTAGCCGTGCCTCCGTCGGTGCCAACCTTGTAAAGGTCGCCCTGATAGCTGAAAACGATGGATTTGCCATCAGGTGAGATGGCGGGGTAACGCAGCCAAAGGGCTGGCGATTGGGCTATTGCCCCGGTAATTGTCGCAATGACCAATGCGAGAATGGAGTTGGATTTTTTCATGCTGAAATTGATGAGTTTTGATTTGGTGTAAGGAGGGCGAAAGGTAGGGAAAGTTGCAAATGGTCGGTGCTAAAGTTTATTTCATCGTTTGGGTTTCCTAGACCAATCTTGCTAAAAGCCAATCTTTTTCCAAGACGTTTTTATCTGAAATAAGCGATTCATGCAAGGCGATTTTAGCCTTTCGGTCATGCGGGTTCAGCGCCAGCAATTTCTGCGTATAATGCACCAAGCTCAAATAATGCTCCTTGTGGTAGCCAAGGCTTGTTTTGCGTCGCAAATAAGCCTTTACGCTCGTCAGCAGTGAGTCCAGCGCATCCCATTGGGCGGTTTCGTAGTACATCTTGAGGAGCAAAACCTTGGCATCGAGCATAAGCAGCGGGTCGGCGTCGCCAACCTGGGCGAGCAGCGGCATGGCCTCGGCATAGTCCTTTTGGGCAAAATGCAGCTTGGCCAAATTGAAGCAAAAACTGCTCTCCCGATGGCGGGCCTCCAGCAGGTCTTTCCGCTCATGGATGAACTGCCGCACCCAATCGAACTGCTGCAAACTCAGCCCAAGCGCAACGATGTTTTTATACGCAAACCGACTAAGCAAGCCCCGTTCCAGCAAGCTGCCCCGCTCCAAGCCCAGTTGGTACAGCCCGAAAGCCTCCGCTACGAACTGCTGCGCCCCTGCATTCACTTGCCGGATGCAGAAATTGACACCAAGCATGAGGATGTCTTTCAGTTCTGTCGCATCGAAGCGCTCGCCGTGCGCCTCCAGCACCGAACGGAAGGCTCGGAACTGCCCCTCGTCGTTCTCCGACAAGGCACGATAGCAATGGTAGTACAGCCCGATTTCCGGCTTTTCAAGCAGCGGATTACCTTCTAACCAGTTGATTATCAAGGATAAAAACGAATAGCCATAATCCACTTTCACCACTGCCTGATGCGCAGCCATGAGGCAGGCCAGCCGCAGTTTTCCGCTGATGGCGTATTGGTCGAATGCATCATGGAGGTCTTGTAGGGCACTTTCCCGGCTGCGCTTTTGGGTTTCGGAAAAGCTGTATTTTTCAAACTCAAGCTGGTAGCAGTCGTGCAGTTTTTCGAGGCCGTGGGGCATGTCGGCCAGTTTCACAGCTGTTTGCTGCGCAATATACTGGAAATGCTTTTCCAAACCCCGCTCCCTATAGCTCGCCAAAAGTGCCAAACCCGTCTGCAATGGCTGTCCGTCCCATTGCCGATAGGCCAGGAACCACTCGATTTTTTCCCGAAGGAAAGTGAAGGTATAGCGCAGCCGGCCATCGTCGTAGGGCTGGCCGGGGAAGAGTTTTTCGTAGATTTGGACTTTGTCGTAGCCGCCACCTTCGACAATATCGGCATTTAACAGCATTTGCCATAAAGCCGACACTTCAGCCCGTCGATTAAAGAACGGCGAGGCTAGGAACTGATGCAGCTCCCTTTTTTCCACGCCAGTTAGAGTGGCGAGTAGGGAAAAAAGTTTCGGGTCAGAAAATTTAGTTTTTGACAAAAGACAACTTTAATGATGAATGATAAATGATAAATAATGAATCAAAGCGACGTCCCAATTCATCATTCATCATTTATCATTCATCATTTTAAACCTGACAAAACTACATTTTTGTTTTTGTTCCCCCACATTTCTCCCGACATTTTTGCAGCATCAAAATTCTATTTGCACATGAAAAATCCAAAGACAGTTTCCAGGCTTTTGTTTTTTACCTTATTCTCCTTGCTCTTTTGCTCGATGCACGGGCAACAGGTTTGGCAGCAGGGTTACCCCGGCACCGATGCGATTGAAGCAAATGTGGTTCCCACCCCCGACGGCGGATTCCTCTTCAGTTGCAATGGTGAAACAGTGGCCACAAAAACGGATGCGAATGGCATTCAGCAGTGGTCTTTTTCATTGCCCGATTCCTTGGACGGTAGTTACGGCGGTTCTGTTGCGGTTTTGCCAGACGGCAACTATGTGGTGGTTGGTGGGGCCGTTGTCAATAATCCTAGTTTTAAAACCTACGATTTTGCCGCAAAACTGACCCCAACAGGCAGCCTCATCTGGTTAAAGTTCTACACTGGCAGCGGTGGCTTTTATGGGCAGACAGTGGCAGTGGCCGCTGATGGTGGCTTGTACATCGGCAACCAATACCAATCTTTGATGAAGACCGATGCCAATGGCAATTCGCTTTGGAAAAGCGCATTTTTCTATGTGGAAGAACTGGTGGCAACCGCAGACGGAGGAGCTTTTTTGTTGGTATATGACTACCTCGCTTCCGACCCAAACGCCTATATCTACAAGGTCTCCAGCGCTGGCGACATTCTTTGGGTGAGGACATCCACCTTGCCCAATAACCAAGGCTTTGTGGCCAAGGGCATGGCAGGCACCAACGACGGCGGCTTCGTCATTACGGGCGTCACCACCATCGTCAATAACCCTGGCCCATACACCGACCTCGTCGTCCAGAAATACGATGCTGGCGGTATCCAGCAATGGAGCCAAATTTTCAATACACCCAACACACAGGTCGGCGAGAACATCGCCCAAACCCAAGATGGTGGCTACATCGTCACCGGCTGGCAGGATGGGCGCTACGTCTGGCTCTGGCGGCTCGATGCACAGGGCAACCAACTCTGGGACAAAGCTTACTTTAACGGCGAAGGCATGAGCGTCGAAACGCTCTCTGATGGCGGCTTTATCATGCTCACCCGTGGCCTGCGCCTCGTGCGCACCGATGCACAAGGCAATGTTTTTCAAAACCTGATAAAAGGCTCCTTGGCCGAAGACCTCAACCAAGACTGCCTGTACCAAGCTGGCGAACAAGGCTTGGCTGGCTGGTCAGTTTGGGCAAATGGCCCAGTCTCGATTTGGGGAGTAACCAACGCCAATGGCGGTTTTGAAATACCAGTGGACACGGGCGATTATGTCATGTCCTTCTGGCCACCGCAGGATTTCCACCAACCCTGCCAGCCCGGCCTGACGGCCAGCCTGACCACGACACCAAGCACCGCTGACCTTGGGTTCATCCCCGCTTTGGCAGTTGACACGGCATATTCGACCATTTCTGGCATCGTCTTCCAAGACCTCGATGGCGATTGCGAGCAAGACCCCGGCGAGCCTGTACTGCCCGGCTGTATTGTTTGGGCGGCAACGGAAGGTAATTGGGGCAACCCACAATTCATTGATACCACCGACGCCAGCGGTGCTTACAGTTTCACACTGACTTCTGGCACTGACTATTACTGGGTCCAGTTGGCCGAATCGAGCAACCCCTACTGCCAGTCCTGCAACAACGATTGGCTGCAATTCCTGAGCATTGACCCCATTACCCACAACATCGGCGTGCAGTGCAACGTGCCCGCACCGCAGCATTTCACGGGCTTTGTCTTTTTCGATGAAAATGAGAACTGCCAGCCCGATTTCGGCGAGCCGGGACTGAACAATTGGACGATTGATGCGGTGAAAATGGGCACCCAGGACACTTTCCAAATCCTCTCGACACAGTTCCCAAGTGGCTATTTCACCATGCTCGTTGACACGGGCGACTATTTCCTGACCATCGTACCGCCCAATTACCTCTACCTGCCCTGTCAGTTTGTTTACCTCGTAAACGTCGCCTTGGGCGGCTCGCCCACGCTCTACATCCCGCTGATGCCGCTGGCCGATTGCCCCAAACTGCGGGTGGACGTGGGCGCTTCGCTCATAAGCCCTTGTTTCCCAGCTACTTATTTCTTGCAATACTGCAACGACGGCACTGCCCCTGCCGACGATGCCTACGTGCAGGTCACCTTCCCGCCCGCCCTCACGGTGGACAGCTCCCAGATACCCGGCGTGGCCCTACCGGGCAATGTGTGGCAGTACCAACTCGGCGACCTGCCCACTGACTCCTGCGGCAGCTTTTGGATAAAAGCCTTCCTCGATTGCGCCGACTCGGTCGGCTGGACCTACTGCGTGGAGGCGCATATCTTCCCCGACAGCATCTGCGGCCCCAGCAATCCAGTTTGGGACGGCAGCAGCGTGGAACTCAGCGCCGACTGCGTTGGCGATAGCGTGATTTTGACCATCAGCAATGCAGGCTGGGGCAATATGGGCCAACCGCTTAACTACATCGTGGTGGAAGACAACGTGCTCATCCGGGACAGCAGCTTCCAACTGCCCGCTGGCGGCTCGACGCAAGTCACCGTGTTCCCCAACGGGGCCACCATCGTCCTATCGGCGCAGCAGGCGGCCAACCATCCCGGTATGTCCATGCCCTTGGTCTTCGTGGAAGGTTGCGGTGGCGACAGCATTAGCCTCGGCTTCGTGACGCAATACCCGCAGGACGACGCCGACTGCTTCCTTGCCATTGACTGCCGGGAGAGCGTGGCCGCTTGCGACCCCAACACCAAAGCGGCGCAACCAAAGGGCTTGACCGACGCCCATTTCATCGAAAACACCACCGAACTGAGCTACCAAATCACCTTCCAAAACCTAGGCACCGCCTCGGCGCAGAACGTGGTGATTTTGGATACGCTTTCGCAATTCCTCGACACGAGCCGACTGCAATTGGGCGTCTCCTCGCACCCTTACGAGTTCGAGTTGCTGCCGCCAAACGTGCTGAAATTCACCTTCCCAAACATCCAATTGCCGCAGGCCAGCCTCGATTACGACGCTTCCATCGGCTTCGTGAAATACCGCTTGCCGCAGCGCCTCGGCAACCAGCCCGGCACCGAAATCCACAACCGGGCGGGTATCTACTTCGACTTCAATCCACCTATCATCACCAACACGGTGACGCACCGCATACCGCAGCCAGTGATTGCAGAGAACAACGAATACCAGCTTTGCGCCGGAGACCTATGGAACGGGCAGCCCATCACTGCCGATACCTTGCTGACGGAATGGCAGCATTTTGCCTTCTTCGATAGCGTGTTCACCACATGGCTGGATGTGCTGCCTACGGCAATGGTAGAGGTGGACACCACGGTAGCGGTTGGCTCGGTGGTCTTCGGGGTGGTGGTGAATGCCGACACCAGTTTCACGCAAGTGGAAATAACGGCAACCCATTGCATACAGCATCTTGTGACTGCACACATCCTAACCGATGCAACGCCCGGCTTGACAAACCTGCGCCAATTCGCCATCGCCCCGAACCCTGCTTCCGGCCATTTGACCCTGAGCGGCCAATTGACTAAGGGCGCCTATTGTGAAGCAACACTCATGGACGCCTATGGGCGAACGGTGGTGCAATGCTTTGAAAATGAATGGATTGCAGGCGGGTTCAGCCGCCGGGTGGATTTACAGGACGTGCCATCGGGCTTGTATTTCGTCTGCTTCGCATTGGACGGGGAGCGGCAGGTGAGGAAGGTGGTAGTGGAGTAGTTTTCATGCTTTTCGCTATAAAAACAGCCCTGTTGGCACATGAAGCGCTGACAGGGCTGTTTTTTTCCACGCATGGGGCAAGGCCCTCAATCCAGTTTGCTCCACTGCAAAAACCGCCCAACGGAAAGCCCTAGGTGGGTAATGGCGGCGCCATCCATATCGTCTTGGAAAAACGCCTTGATGCCCAATTGGAATTTCTTGGTGATGGCGGCATAGTAGCTCAATC
Source organism: Saprospiraceae bacterium (assembly GCA_020848965.1). Classification (GTDB taxonomy): domain Bacteria; phylum Bacteroidota; class Bacteroidia; order Chitinophagales; family Saprospiraceae; genus UBA6168. Next base: position 4,115 of record JADLHE010000169.1, on the reverse strand, counting down.
CGAAGGTAAAACCTACGTTTAACTGGTCCGTTTTGCTTGGGTAATCGAAGGTGTAAATGGGCCTTACTTCGTCAGGATTGCTAGTATTGTCGGCATTCACGGTATATGACCAAGACCGAGGATAGGACGAAGACTCGTACCGAATGATTGGGCCGGCGCCAATCCGCAATTTATGCCTTGGCAGGGCCAATATGTTCAAGTTCAGAACAGAAGTAATTTGCACTCCTGTGGTGGTGTAATGAAGGTAGTTTCGGGGGTTGGGGCTTATGACGACAGGTGGCTGGTTCGGCAACATGAACGTGAATACGACTCCATCGTCTTTGCCAGAATGGATGGTGGTGGTAAGCCCGTTCGTCCAGTCGAAGCGGCGGCTGATGGGGTGGTCGAGGGACAAGTCGAAGGAATAGCCAAGAAGGTCACCTGTGCCGTGGCTGGAGCGGCTGACGGTTAACTGCAATGCGTCTTTGGTTTGTGCAAATGCACTGCTCGCCAAGAAGGCCAGCAAGAGGAAGGCAAGTGTTTTTTTCATATCGAAGTATTGAGTTTGGTGTGAAAAAATAGATTTGCACAAACCTAAAATTTTTTCCGCAATTCTTGTTGTAGCGCAAATAACCCTGTCATTTGGGACGGTAAGCCTGCACGACCATTTCCTTTGTGGAATGGTGTGATAATTTTTGCCGGAGGCAAACCGCACGTCATGGTGCAAAGTCGTTTTTTCATTCACGCAAAGTCGCTAAGGCGCAAGGGCGCAAAGTAATTCCCGTGCTTTAGCATGAGGCATTGGCGTTCTAGTTGTCGAAATCGGCGCTTTAGAAGCTGGTGACGGGGTTCTAGTTGTTGAGGTTGGCGTTCTGGAAGATAGCGAAGAGGAAATTGATGGGTGTGTTTTTGACTTTTTTGGTTCTTGAGAAGAATCTCGGATGAATTGAAGAAACCAAGGATGATTGTTATCTTTGTGTTGATTGTACGAAAGGTTCGCATGTTGGCGGCAGGTTAAACTAAATCTAATTTATGAAATACTTCATTGCCTTACTACTTTCTACTTTTATATTGACATTTAATGTTTTTGGCCAAAAATTCAATCAGTCATTAAATAAAGATTCACTTTTTCAGGCAATCTTGAATGACTTGTCTGAACCCCAAAAAAGTGAGTTGCAAAAAATGTATGATGAGGGAGATGAACAGACAAAAGAGTTCTTTTTGTTCATGTTTTCCATGCCAAGGAGCAGCAAAAAAGACCTTATTTCCAATATTGACTCAAATTTTGACAAAATCAGTTTACTGAAAACTACTTACTCAAAATTAGTTCCCAAGGATTATATAGTTTCAATTGAATTCAATCCAGCGAACAAAATTGCTTCAACACAGGAAAGTATTGACCTGAACATCAAGCATATAAACAATGAAGAAAGAGACTTTAAACAAGAATGGAATTTGGAATATAATTCAAAAACCTTAGCTCAAATGATAAAGCCTTTAGCTTGGACAAATGAGACTTTGAATACGCTTAAAGAACTGCTTGCTGGCGCAAATTGTATTTCAATTGAAAATGGCAATATAACTACAATAGGTTTTGCAAGAAGTGGCATGGGGAAATACTACTTCAAACTGTTCGATAGTGATTTAACTAGCGAACAAATTAAGCAATACAATGATGGCTGTACTTATATATTTTATAAAAAGAACATTGTGTTGGAATATGGTGGTGGTGCGATAGGTTCAGAATGCTTTCCAGACTGATGAAATAATAGCATTCAGATAGATTTTATATATTACTGACAAAATCGCTTCAATACTCGGATATTCTTACTTTGAATTTCGTCACTTCAGAAAGTTGAAAGCTGTTACCCCTCCACAAAATACATCTCCACCTCCCCCTTCCCCTTCGCTTCGACCTTTCCCCGTGGGATGCAAGTAAACTTATCCTTCACCAGCGCATAAGTCGCCTCCGAGATATTCACCCGCTCCGGCTCGCCGCTGGACTCCATGCGGGCACCCATGTTCACGGTATCGCCCCAGATGTCGTAGGCGAACTTCTTCTGGCCCACCACCCCGGCCACCACTGGCCCTGTGTGTATGCCGATGCGACAAACGAAAACGGGCTTGTTGGCCGCCCGGTTTTTCTCGCCGAACTGTTTCATGAACACTTGCATTTCCAGCGCCGCCCGCACCATGTCCTCGGCGTGGGTGGTGGTCGGTTCGGGCAGGCCAGCGGCGCAGAAATAGGCGTCGCCGATGGTCTTTATCTTCTCAATGCCGTATTTGCCGATGATGTCGTCAAAGGCCCGGAAGCACTCGTCCAGTTCGTCCACCAGTTCCTCGGCGCTGATGTGCTCGGAAATGGCCGTGAAGCCCTTGAAATCGGTGAAAAGCACCGTGACCGAATCGTAGCGGCGGGCCTTCGCCTTGCCGTGCGCCTTCAGTTCCTCGGCAGTTTGGGCAGGCAGGATGTTCAGCAGCAGGTCGTCCGAGCGCTTCTTTTCCCGCTGTATGATTTTGTTGCGGTTGAACAGCGTGAGCAACAGCACCCCCAGCAGCCCCAAGCCACCCAAGAGCGAGTAGAACCGGGTGCGCCCCGCCTTCAATTGCGCCTCTTGCAGCCTCAGTTCCTGCTGTTGTTTCTCGATTTCCTGTTGCTTTTTCTTGTCGGTGTAAACGGCCTCCCGGCGCTGCTCGGCATTGATGCGCTCCTCCGTAAAGGTCGAGTAACGCAGCTCGTCGTACTGCTCCCGATACTGGTATGCCTGCTCGAAATTGCCCATTTTATAATGGATTCGGGCGAGGTCTTTCAGGGCGCTCTGCTGGTATTTCTTGTTGCCGATTTCCTGCGCAATGGCGTAGTAGCGCTCCGTGTATTCCAGTGCTTCTGGGTAGCGCTTCTGCCTGCGGCGCACGTCGGCGATGCCATTATATACCTCCATCACCCCGGCCCGGTCTTCGAGTTTCTGCCTGATTTTCAGGGACTTAGCGAAGTAATCCTCCGTCTGCGCCCAAGTCTTTTGCGCCAGCGCCGAGTCGCCTTTTTTGTCATAAAAACTGCCAAGGTTCTTCAGCGTATAGCCGATATTGTTGAAGATTTCGGCCTGCCCCGCCTCGTCCTCCAGCCGCTCCCGAATCACCAGCGCCTCTTTGAAAACAGCCAACGCCTTTTCAAAAAACTGCTGCGTTTTTGGGGTCAGGCTGTCGGCGTCCATCCCTTTTTCGCCCCAAGAATCATTGAGGTTGGCGAGGTTGGTGAGCACGCTGGCCTGCTGCCATTCGTTGCCGAGGCTGCGGTTCAGGTCGAGCGCTTTTTGGTAAGCCTCCGCTGCCTCCTTGAAGCGGTCGGTCTCCGTGCGTATGTTCCCGACGATGTTCCAGGCATTGGCGATGCCCTCGGCATCTTCTTCTGGGTCGGCGGCTTCGAGGTAGCGGAAGATATTGTCGAGCGCCTCGGGGTAGTCGCCCATTTTCTCCAGCACGTTGGCGATGTTATAATAGGCGTTCACAGCACGGGCCGAGTCGCCGAGTTCCTGCCGCAGTTGCTGCGATTGCTTGTAGTCGGCCAGTGCGCCAAGGTAGTCCTCCTTGTTTTCCTTGACGTTGGCGATATTGTTCAGCAGCTTCGCAACGCCCGTGCGGTCGCCGAGTTGTTCCCGTATTTTCTTGCTTTTTTGGAAAAAATCAATGGCCACCTCCGGCTCCCCGTGGATGTCGGCCACCACGCCCCGGTAGTTGAGGGCGTTGCCTTCGCCCCGCTTAAAGCCGATTTTTTTCGATAAAACCAGCGCTGAATCCAAGTGGGCAATGGCCGTTTTCGGGTCATCGAATTTCAGTTCCCAAGCTATTTCGTTGAGCAGGTTGACCCGGTTGGAGTCGGGCCGGGCGGTTTTCAGCAGTCGGCCAAGGCTATCGGCAGCCGGGTTTTGCTGCGCCATTGCGAAGCAAGGCAGAAGGATGAGGGTGATATGAATGGGCCAGTTGTTCGGCATCGAGCCAGTGTGTCTGTTTTTGCGGTGCAATATAGGACTAAAATCGAAAGTGAATTTTATAGTGAAATGTCGAGCGGGGGTGTTGCGTATTTTGTATTGTTGATGTGCTGGGCCATGAAAATGTGCAATGCGTATTTTTCATTG
>JADLHE010000168.1 GCA_020848965.1 Saprospiraceae bacterium | reverse complement strand
TTGCAACCGTCATCGTTGGTGGCAGCGATTTTGGTGCCGTTGTCAGCGATTGGGAAGTACTGGCTAGAAAGCTGCGCAGCAGTGCCTACTTTGAAGCCACCATCCGAGGCGGCAGTCAATTGGGTCCAACCAGCAGGCATGCCAGCTTCAAAGTCCGCAGACAGGTAAGTTGTCTGTGCATTTACTGCGAAAACCGCAAAAGCAGCAGCAATCAGTGATAAAAGTTTCTTCATAAAGAATTTTTATTTAGGTGAAAAGTAAATAGTGATTTTCAGTTTAACATTTGAAATGGGTGCGGAGTGAGATGGAAAGTAGAGAGATGAACTGTAAGGGGATATGTTTCCCCTTGTGGGTGGCAAAGGTAGTAAAATACTATCCCAACTAATCCCCCTACATGCAAATTACATTTTGTCCGAATGACGACCTTTCAGCGTCTATTTAGAAGGTTTGCAATTAGCCGACATTTGCACCTGCGCTTTTTGGTTCACAACTTTGGAAGCCTAGGCTTGTTTAAGCCTCGTATTTTGCAGCAATAAATAAAAATCATGAGAGTTGCCGTCTTCAGAAAGGCTCATTTCAATGCCGCCCACCGCCTGCACAACCCCAATTGGTCGGAGGAGCAGAACCTCGCCGTGTTTGGCCTATGCAACAATGCCAATTTCCACGGCCACAACTACGAGTTGGAGGTCAAGGTCATGGGCGAGGTGGACCCCGAAACGGGCTACCTCATCGATATGAAAGTGTTGAAAGACCTGATTTATGAAGAGGTCGAGCTGCCTTTTGACCACAAAAATCTCAATTTGGACGTGCCAGAGTTCCAACATCTGAACCCCACCGCCGAGCATATTTGCTACGTCATTTGGCAGCGCCTCCGTGCCCGCCTCGATGCCAAACTCGACCTCATGGTGCGGCTTTATGAAACCCCTCGGAACTTCGTTGAGTACCCTGCCTGAAACAAAAGAACCGTTGATTGAAGCTTCGAAACTAGCCACCCTTAGTTTGTTTTAAGCCTTGATTTGGTGAGATTTTTCCAAATTATCAAAAATCATTTTGTGGATTCCCCTGCTTTTATACCTTGTGCCGACCATTTTCCAGTTGGCAGTTCGTCAGATAGCTGTTTTACGTCACTGACTGCCAGCTGCCCACTGACGAACCGCAAACTGAAGCAATGAATCCTCACATCGTCGCCATTTTCGGGGGAGCCGTTTCAGGCGCTGAGGCGTCCCACCAACTCTCGCAGCGGGGCATCCGCTCCGTGGTTTTTGAACAAAACGCATTGCCTTACGGCAAAATAGAGGACGGCTTGCCGAAGTGGCACGCCAAGCTCCGTGACAAAGAAGAGGCCAGCATTGACGAAAAGCTGTCCGACCCGCACGTCACCTTCGTGCCTTTGGCAAAATTGGGCAAAACCATTGATTTTCAAGATGTTGCATCCAATTGGGGCTTCTCGGCGGTGTTCCTCGCTACGGGCGCTTGGCGTGACCGCCCGCTCGGCATCGAAGGGATTGACGACTACGTGGGCAAGGGTCTTTACTATCAAAACCCCTTCATGCACTGGTACAACCACTACCACGAGCCGGGCTATGCTGGGCAACCGCTGGTATTGGCCGATGGTGCGCTCGTGATTGGCGGCGGCCTCGCCAGCATTGACATCTGCAAGGCGCTGATGATGGAAACCGTGCAGGCTGCCTTGGCAAACCGGGGCATCCCGACCAATATGTTCGATTTGGAGCGGGGCATTGGCAAGGTGCTCGAAGCGCATGGCCTAACCTTGGCCGACCTTGGCCTGCGTGGCTGCACCCTCGTTTATCGGCGCCGGGTGAAGGACATGCCGCTTTTTCCCGGTGAAACCGATACGCCCGAAAAACTGGCCAAAGCAGAGACCGTCCGGGAGAAGGTGCTGCTGAACGCACAGTCCAAATTCCTGTTCAACGTGCTGCCCTGCCATGTGCCAGTTGACCAAATAGTGGAGGATGGCCGACTCGCTGGGCTGGTGCTGCGGGAGACCAAATTGGAAGATGGCAAACTACTGGAAGTGATGGGTTCCGATAAGCCGTTTTTGGCGCCGCTGGTGGTTTCGTCCATTGGCAGTGTGCCGGAGGCCCTGCCCGGCGTGCCCATGAAGGCGGGCGTTTACGAGGTGGAAGGCGGGCAGTGCTGCCGCTTGAAGGGCTTCGACAATGTGTTTGCCGTAGGCAACGCCGTGACCGGGCGTGGCAATATCAAGGAGAGCGTGGAGCATGGCAAGAGCATTTCGGAATCAATTGCCGAAGGCTACCTCGCCAACCCCGACGGCACGGTGAGCGAGCATTTCCGGCAGCGTGAGAACGTCGTGTCGGCCAGTGTGGACGCCTTGGCTGAGCGCATCAGCCACATGCGCCCACCCACGGCAGCGCAACGGGTATTGATAGAAGAGCGGGTGAAGGCCCTGCACAATGCTACTGGCTATGGCGGTAGTTACCGGGCTTGGGCAGATGCAAACCGCCCTTTGCGCTTGGAGCAATTGCTGGGGCTGGAGGGGCATGGGTGACCGGGGGCGGTGCCTCGAAGGCATCGTGCCACTTCGAAACCACCCAGCACCTTGTCAAATATTCATAATATTTTCAATTGGGCAAAAAATGTAATTATTTACATTTAAGTTGCTGATAGTTAGAAAAATACAAATTACAAAATAGAAAAATAAACTACTTTTTTGAGTTGACTCGTGCCAAAATAATTCTCCTCCAAAGCCTCGAAAGGGTACAATTGGCACAATTTTTTAAATTAACTTTAATGAAACTTTGAAATCCCGACAGCTGCATGATGGCTGACATACTATGAGAAAAGCCTGGAAACCGAGCTTACTAAGCTTTAATTCCGTTCCCACTTTTTAGCCAGGAACCCTGGTCTTTTCTCAACAAAACAGAAGTCGAATCTTTAACGTGATAGTGTTTGATATTGAGTGCGGGACGCACTTCGATAGCCTATAAGTCATTGACTTGTAGTGCCTTGTGCATCCCGCAGCCTCAATCTCCTTCTTGCTGCCAAACGAGGCGGCATGTACTTACATTTCTTTTTTGCAAAACCTTACACACACAACATGACGATGCCTTTTGGGTAACGAACCAAGGGCAATTTTTAGATGAGACGGCGACTTGGCCCATAGGGCTATAGTGCTGAATGGCCGTGGCATATCCTTTCTGGAAGTGGCTTTTATACCACCCAAAGGTGCTGCTATGTCCGGTGGCGGAATTAACGCCGCCTAACAGCTTTTCGCCTGACTGAATCGGTACTCACTATTAACTTATATAATCTCATGGTAAAAGGTTACGGTTTTGCTCCGCACAGGCTGACATGCGAATCCCCCATTGCCCCCCGGTATTTAGGAAGGTTCAAGTTCATGATTAGGACGGTACTAACAATTACAGCACTGTTTTTCCTGTGCGGGCAAACCGTCTTTTCCCAATGCACCCTCGTTTGCCACAACAGCATCCAAGTGCCGCTCGATAATATGGGGCAGGCCACTATCTACCCTCCGATGCTGTTCACCTCTTCCAACGGCTGTTCCAACAATTTCAACATTACGGTACTGGACGAAGACGGCAACCAGCACGGCCAATTGCTCGATGCCTCGCTGATTGACCAGCAACTAATGGCCACGCTGCTGCACCCGGCCAGCGGCAACTCCTGCGAGGTGACGGTCACTTTGATTGACAACCAGCCGCCCGTGATTGATTGCAGCAATGACACGGTGTTTATATGGTGCAATACTCCGCTCAACGCCATCGCACACCCCTCCGTTACCGATAATGTGAGCGTCCCGGCCAATATCGCCATGAGCTACAGCGACGTGGATGCCGACCTTGATTGCAACGCAACGGTGAACAATATCCCGGTCACCGCTTATTTGCAGCGCACTTGGACGGCCACCGACGAACATGGCAACACCACGCTTTGCGTCCAGCATATTTACATGAAAAAAGCGGTGCTGTCGCAAGTGGAGTTCCCAAAACACAGGGACGGCGTGCAACTGCCCGTTCTCGAATGCGGCACACAAGACCCGCTCAATTTCAATATCACGGGCTACCCAATGATTGACAGCGTGTGGATGGACAACACCCTCAGCTGCGACCTCGTGGTTTCTTTCAACGACCAAGCAATACCTATTTGCGGCGGTGGCCGCAAAATACTCCGCACATGGTCCATCTTCGACCTCTGCACCGACGACTTCCGCATCTTTACACAGATAATAAGGGTACAAGATACCACGCCGCCTGCCATTACCTGTCCGGCCAATATGACCTTCACTACTTATCCAAGCGTTTGCACCGCACAAGTTTATTTGCCGCAGGCAAATGCCACCGATGCTTGCTCTGGTGCTACCGTTACGCCTTCTTGGCAGTATGGAACTGGCAACGGCCCCTTCAACAACGTGCCAGTGGGCACGCACACCGTTACCTATACCGCCACGGACGGCTGCAACAACAGCAAGACCTGCACCATCACCGTTACGGTGAAAGATGAGGTAAAACCCGTTGCGCTTTGCGAAAACCAAGTACAGGCCAACCTGCTGGCCGATGGCACGACGCTTATTTTTGCTGAAACCTTCAACAACGGCAGCTACGACAACTGCACCATCAGCCAGTTGGAGGTGAGCTACGGTGGCCAACCGTTCGATACCTTTGTTTCTTTCGATTGTTCCAATATTGGCACACAAATACCCGTCACGCTTCGGGTGGTGGACGCTGGCGGCCTTAGCAGCACTTGCGTCAGCCAAGCCATCGTGAAGGACCAGGTTCAACCCGAAATCATCTGCCCCGGCCCCGTGACCATCGGTTGCGGACAAGACTTCAACAACTCGGCCCTCACGGGTCTGCCCTTCGCCACCGACAACTGCTCCGTGGCTTCGACGACCGTTTCAAACGCCATTAACCTGAACAACTGCGGCAACGGAACCGTGACCCGCACTTGGATGGCCAAAGACCAAAGCAACAATGCCGCCACTTGCCAACAAGTGGTGACCATTGGCGACATCACACCGATTACCGTAACCTTCCCGACCGATGTGCTGACCTACGAATGCGAACCGAACACCGACGTGAGCGTGATGGGCGACGTGGTGGTGACGGGCAAGGATTGCGAGCAACTACAGATTACCCATACCGATTATTTCTTCTACACAGCCGAGCCTGCTTGCTTTAAGCTCATCCGCAATTGGGCGGTGATTGACTGGTGCTCCTATTCGCCCAATGCCCCGAACGGTGCAGGTTTTTGGGAGTCAACGCAGGTCATTGAGGTGCGGGACAGCGTGGCCCCGGTGCTAAGTTGCCCAGCTAGTTTCACGGTTGGAATTGACGGCTTCAATTGTTCCAAACAAGTGAACGTGCCACTGCCGACTATTGATGATTGCAGCGACCAATTGACGATTACCAACAACTCACAGTTCGCCACCAACAGTAATGGCGCTGCGAGCGGCGTTTACCCGAAGGGTACACATAGCGTAACCTACACAGTATCAGATGGTTGTGGTAACACTTCCACCTGCGCTACTACAGTAACAGTGGTGGATGCACAGGCACCGTCGCCCATTTGCAACAACGGCGTGGCCGTGACCATCCAGCAAAATGGCTTCGTGACCATCACGCCATCCATGATCAACAACGGCAGCAACGACAACTGCTCGCCAACGAGCATGCTCATCATGCAGGTAAGCCCGAATACCTTCGATTGCCAAAACCTCGGCACCAAAGTGGTGACGCTGACCGTGACCGACCAAGCGGGCAACTCGGCTTTCTGCCAAACCAATGTGGTGGTGCAAGACAATTTTAACGTCTGCTCCAATGGCTCCAACGGCTCGACGGCTACAGTTGCGGGCAAGCTCGCCACCCTGAACGGTACGCCTGCCTCCGGCAAACTTGTGGGCCTCAGCGGTGCCATAAGCAATGCCGTACAGACCAATGTGGACGGCACTTTCGCTTTCGCCAACCTTCCTTTGGGACAAGACTACACACTGACACCAAGTTACAACACTAAGCCGCTCAACGGCGTCACGACCTTCGACATCGTGCTCATCCGTCGGCATGTACTCAATATACAGCTACTCGACAATCCCTATAATATCATTGCTGCGGATGTGAACCGCTCCGGTTCCGTTACCACGCTAGATATGGTAGAACTCCAAAAGCTTATCTTGACCATTACTTCGCAATTCCCGAACAACACCCCTTCTTGGCGCTTTGTGCCAGTAAGCCATGTTTTTCCTACGCCAACCAACCCGTTTGCTTACGCATTCCCAGAGTCGCTTTCCCTCGACGACATCGTGGGCAACTACTGGACGGCCGATTTCGTGAGCATCAAAGTAGGTGACGTGAACGGCAGCGCCAACCCGACGCAGTTCGGCGAGGATGACACCGAAGAGCGTGGGAATTACGACAACTCGCTGATTTTCAAGCTGAAAGATATTGAATTGGTTGCTGGCCAGGAGTATGCCATCCCCTTCGTGGCGCACCCAGAACAAGCCCTGGCCGGCTTCCAATTCACACTTGATTTTGAGGAAACAATGCTCGATTTCGTCGGCATCGCCGAAAGTGCTAGCCTGAAAGCCAATAACTTCGGCCTGCCGAAAGTGCTGGGCACCAGCGCCATCACCCTTAGCTGGGTGAATGAAGCTGGACTGGCAGCACCTGAATTTACCATAAAGTTCAAGGCGAAGAAGGATGTACTTCTTTCCAATGCACTGACCATCAATTCATTGCAAACTACAGCCGAAGCTTATGCAGGTGATTTCGAGGCCAGCAATGAAGCCTTCGAGTCTTGGGGCGTTGGCCTTGAGTTCGAGCAACCTAACACAACCACGGCGCAGCAGCCTATTCTGCTCCGCAATTACCCGAACCCCTTTGGTGGGAAGACGACCATTGAGTTTCAACTGCCTGAAACTGCCCAAGCCAGCTTCCGCCTCCACGACCAACTTGGTAGGGTAGTGAGGGTGTGGACGGCCAGCTACGAAGAAGGCTTGCATCAATTACCACTTGATTTGAGCGACCAACCGAACGGCCTTTACCTCCTCGAAATGCAGGTAGGCAAAGAGCAACCACAGGTGATTAAAATGATAAATGATAAATGATGAATGTAGGATGGGAAGTGATGCTTGAAATTCATCATTTATCATTCATAATTCATCATTAAAAAATACCCATGCACATTACGATAGCCCGTAAATGAATCTTCAATTCAACAACCAATTAATTGATTTTTTTTGACATCACTTTGACCAGTTTACACACAGTTTAGTTACACACACACGGGCAGTCAAACACCCGGTATCCGTATCAAAAGGACTGATACTATGAGAAAACGTCCCATGGACTTTTGAAAAGATACCACCAGCCCCAGGGCCTGGCGGGGGGAGCCGATTGCAATAAAAAGCAGTAGCACCCCCGCCACGGTTCGGGTTTGGACACAGCGTGAGAATGTTTTTTGACATAAGTGATAACGTATGAAATATAAGTTTTAAGATTTGAAGCTAAATACTAGTGATTGTTTTTTAAAAGTAGTAAACAAAGCAGTTTTGAGTATAGTAAATCCTAGAAAAAATAGATAAAAACGACCAAAATCATACATAAAGCCAGCTCTATAAAATCAAGAATTTGCGATTTTTTTTAAACAAACCTTGTCAAGCATTAGCATTATTTAATCAATCATTTATTAACAATTTTTTACAATCCCATGAGAGATTTCGAGTTTACTAAACCCATCAAGCGTACCCTAGCGGGCGTCCTTAGTCAGGCGACCCTGCTTGCGGGTCTTTTACTGCTTGCGGGCTGGGGTAACCGTGCTTATGCTCAATGCGCCCTTGTTTGCAATGACGACCTGAACGTATCCTTACCCGGCCCAAGCGACAACTGCGAACTGGAACTGACCGTTGACATTGTGCTTGAAGACCCAGCATCCTGTGCTGGCCCCTTCACTGTCACATTGATGAACCTACAGGGCATTCCATTGCCCAGCAGCCCGTATGTCAATGAGACACATATCGGGCACAGCTACATGTACTCGGTGGCAGAACCCGGCGGCAACTCCTGCTGGGGTACCCTGAACGTGGAAGACAAGCTCGGCCCAGAGATTACCAACTGCGGCGACCATGTCATCCCTTGCTTGCGCAACTACAAGCCGACAAGCGACGGCGGCAGCGTGCCAACCCCCTTGGTGGACGACTGCTCCGGCGTGGCCAGCTTCAGCTATACCGACGTGATTGACCACGGCACTTGCAACTCGCCTTACGTTGCTTTCATCCAGCGTACCTGGACGGCTACCGATATTCATGGCTACAACAGCAGTTGCCAGCAGTACATTACCGTGCAGCGGGTGACTTTGGCCGATCCGGCCTTTACGCCTACTTGCCCAGCCAATGTTGAACTTCAGTGCAATATCGGCTCGCAGAACACCAGCCCATCTGCCACCGGTTACCCAACCATTACGGTGGGTGGTACGGCCTACCCAGTGATACCTGGTGCCAATAACTTTTGCGAAATCGCTGCATCATATGTGGATGAGTTGTTCGCTATTTGTGGCGGTGGCAAAAAGATTCTCCGCACATGGACCATCTACGATTGGTGCCTCCCGACCAACGTCGGCAACGGCAACCCTTGGTCTTGCATACAAGTCATCAAACTGATTGACAATACGCCGCCAGTCATCACCTGCCCCAGCCCCATCACGCAGAGCAGCGCCTCTGGCGGCTGCTTCGCATCCTTCAACTTGCCTGCGGCAACGGTGAACGATGCCTGCTCGGCAGTAACGGTGAAAGTGCTTACGCCATTCGGAACGGTGAACGGCAACGGCGGCCCTGTTTTCAACGTGCCCGTTGGCACACACAATATCACGTATATCGCTACGGATGCTTGCGGCAACGTAAGCCAGTGCAATACCACCGTCACCGTGCGTGACCAAACGGCACCAGTTGCAGTTTGCATACAATACTCTACGGTTTCTTTGACCGATGACGGTACTGCCATCATGAATGCCACATCATTCGACAATGGCAGCTCCGACAACTGTGGCATTGACCACATGCTAGTGCGCCGGATGCCTTCCGATTGCGATACCGATGGTACACCTTATGACACCTACGTTCCGTTCTCTTGCTGCGATATTGGCGAAGACCTCATGGTCAATTTGCAGGTGTTCGATGCCTCCGGCAACGTGAACAATTGCATGGTGCAAGTGGAAGTTCAGGATAAAATCAATCCTAAAATCACTTGTCCGCCCGACAAAACAATCCAGTGCTCCGACCCGATTCCAGCTGTGACTGCACCAACTTTCAGCGACAACTGTTCTGGCGCAACTTGGGCGCAAATTGAAACCAACAACCTGACGAACTGCAACGTTGGCTCCATCTGGCGCACCTACACGGTGACCGATGCTGGCGGACGGACGGCTTCCTGCGTGCAAACCATTCACGTTGTCAACTCGACGCCGTTCACTTCGGCGGGCATCGTTTGGCCGCTCGACTACACTACCTACCAGTGCAGCCCAAGCCTTGAGCCAACCGATTTGCCTGACAACTACGATGTACCAACGATCAGTGAAGATGCCTGCGACCTCGTTGCGGTAGCACACACCGACCAACCATTGTACACCAGCTACCCAGCTTGCTACAAGATTTTGAGGAAATGGATTGTGATTGACTGGTGCCAGTACAACCCTAACATACCGGGCAGCCCCGGCTATTGGGAATACACCCAGGTGGTCAAAGTGATGGACAACACGGCGCCGGTCATCAATTGCCCAGGCAATATAACAGTCCCAAGCCTTGATGCCACTTGTGGTTCAGGTGCGGTCACTGTGCCTGCGCTCACGGCCACCGATTGCAGCCCGACCTTGATTTGGACGGTGAAGATTGATTTCAACTCAAATGGCATGGTTGACCAAACGGGTTCCAGCCCGAACCTCAGCGGCAACTACCCATTCGGTACGCACGCCGTCTCGGCAACAGTGGAAGACGGCTGCGGAAACATTGCTACTTGCAACTTCACCATCACCGTGGTGGATGGTAAAAAACCCACTCCGGTCTGTGTGAATGGCCTCGCTGTGGAACTGATGCCGATGAACGGCGGCGGCATGGTACAATTGACGGCGAGCATGTTCAATTCTGGCAGCTTCGACAACTGTACCAGCTCGCAGAACCTGCAATTGAGCATTGTGCCTTCACTTTTTGACTGCGACGACGTGGGCACCAATATCGTTACGATGTACGTGACCGACCAAGCTGGCAACACGGACTATTGCGAAACCTATGTCATCATTCAAGACAACATGGTGGTTTGCCCGAACACACCAATCTTTGCGGATGTGAATGGCAATATCGCCGATGCAAACAGCAGTGGCATGAACGGTGTGACGGTGAACGTGAGTGGCAACGGCCCGCTGACTGCACCAGCTACTTCGGCAGTGAACGGTAATTTCATGTTCCCGGGCTTGAGCCTTGGCTACGATTACACCTTCACGCCAAGCTACAACATGAACCCGCTGAACGGGGTGACGACCTTCGACCTCGTGTTGATGACCCGCCACATCCTGAACATGCAGTTGCTGGATTCACCTTACAAAATCATCGCTGCGGACGTGAACAAGTCCGGCTCGGTGACGACCTACGACGTGGTGGAATTGCGCCGTTTGGTGCTTCAAATCAATAATACATTCCCGAACAATACGTCTTGGCGCTTCGTGGACAGGAGCTACGACTTCCCGAATGCGAACGACCCGTTCATACCAGCATTCCCTGAATACTACAATGTGAACGATATTGCCAACGACCAGAACAACGTCAACTTCGTGGCCGTGAAAATCGGTGACGTGAACGCTTCTGCCACCACCAACTTCAATGGCGGCAGCACCGATGACCGCAATTTTGTTGGGAAACTGGATTTTGTGTTGGATGAAATGTCCCTCGAAAAAGGTAATACCTACCGGGTGCCTTTCCGTGCGAGCAATTTCGTGAACCTGTTGGGCTATCAATTTGCCCTCAAGTTCAACCCCGACCTGCTGCAATTGGAAGACATCGAAATGGGTGCATTGGAAGGCCTGAATGAATCGAACTTCGGCCTCACGATGCTCGAAGAAGGTATTATCACAACAAGCTGGGACAATTCAAAAAACACACTGCAAGACAACAACACGGTACTTTTCACGCTGGTTTTCAAGTCAAACACTAACAACAAGTTGAGCAAGCTCCTTCAAATCACCAATTCCGCCACGCCTGCCGAAGCTTACCGCAGCAACGGCCAAGACATGGAATTGCTGGATGTAAACCTCAACTTCAACCAGGCCGAAACCGTGGCTGTTGACTTTGAACTGTTCCAAAACAAGCCCAACCCATTCCACGAGACGACGACCATCGGCTTCCGACTCCCAGAAGCTGGCCGTGCCACGCTGACGGTCTATGACCTTTCCGGGCAGGTGCTGAAAATCGTGTCGAAAGACTTTGCGAAGGGCTACAACGAAGTGATACTGAACGAAGAAGAACTTGGTACAACGGGCGTCCTGTTCTACCAATTGGAGACGAACTCGCAAACTGCTACCCGCCGTATGGTGCGGCTTTGACCACGTCATTAAGCATTGAAGTCATTGGTCATTTACGGTGTTTCCCACAGTCAATGACCCATGACCAATGACTTCTACCTACTCTGAATCTGTTTTTATTGAAAACAAAACCGCTTCTGGCCTTTCGCCGGAGGCGGTTTTTTTGTAGTCGGGAAATTCATTTCCCGACTACAATTCCTGCCAACTTCCCCCCTGCGCAACGATAAAAACACTTCCCGCTTTCGGCGGCCATTGCTTCATCTCCACCCGGCAGCCATTGCCATCCGTCCTGAACCGGTACTGCTCATTCTGGTAGTCGCCGAGGCCCATGCCATAGAGCCACCACCAATTGCCCCATTGCTTGAACTGAAGGTGGAAAAAGCCAGTTGTACTGTCCCTGTTCGCCTCAAAGCCATTGTTCCAGTCGGTCATGTTGAACTGGGCGACTTGGTAAAAATCGCCCTTTGCTGGCTTGTCGGCAAGGTATTTCAGGGCATGTTTGATGGCGAGGTTTTCCCTTGAAAAATCCTTGAAAATCGGGATGCCGTCATAGTTGTCGGGGCTGGCAAGGACGTAAACCTCTGGTGCGTCTTGCCAGCGGAAATCCTGTAGCAGGCTGGTGGTAATCTTGGTGGCCCGCTTCCAATCATCGGTAATGCTGTTAAGGAAATAATAGGATGCCACGAGGTAAATGATAAGTACTCCGTAGCGAAGCCATTTTGGAAGAAAACTACACAGCGCCACCAGGCCCACGAAGAAGAACAGCGAGGCAAAATAGCCATAACGGTCGTTCTCGCCATGCAGGATATAGGCCACGTAAAGGTTCGCCACGGGCGCAAGGGCAAGGAAGAAAAGTAGCCATGAAAAGCCGACTAAGCGCAACGTCGGCGAGGTTTTGAACCTCGCCGACGTTAACAACCACAACATCGCCAAACCCACTGCCAGCCCGCCCCAAGCCACCGCTGGCTGCTCCAAAAACAGCAGAAACTGCTCCTTTGCATTATGCGGCCACTCCCGCCACCAGAGCAGGTATTTGGTGAAATATTTCAGGCAGTTGGAGGCAATGAGCCGCAGGTCGAAATTCAGGTGGGTGGCCTCTCCGTAGTGCCCCGCCCAGCCGCCCAGCACGAGTTTGTTGAGCAGGAAATAGCTTGCCAAGATGGCAAAATAGGGGAGAAGCGCCCGCGCCGACCCCTGACCCCTAAAGGGGAACCTAAACCCGCTCACCCCTTTGTTCTCCTCGCTTTGAAGTTCCGTAAACTGATATTCCGTGGGTTCCCCTTTAGGGGTCAGGGGCCAAGTCAAGGGCACAAGCAGCAGCGGAAGCACCACCGCCAACTCAAACGTAAACAGCGCCACCACGAAAAGCCCCAGTGACAACAGTAAGTGCTTAGGCTTTTTTGCTTCGCAATATTGCAGCCAAAGCAGCATCGAGCCGAGCATGGTGAGGGTGCAAAACAGGAAATTAAAGCAGACCCGCCAGACCAACACCTCGGCTTGGTAGGGGCACATCAGGAAAAGGATGCTGGCAATGAATGCCAGTTCTTCCGGCTTTTCGTTGCCGTACCGCTCGAAGATTTTTTTTGCCAAAACAAACCCCAGTGCCGTATTGGCCAAGTGTAGCGACGTGAAAACCAGATACCAGCCAATGCCGCCTACGCCGAACCATTTCACGAAGCAAAACAGGAAGAAATTGGTCACTTGGTGCATGGCCGGAAAGCCAAAGCAGTCCCACACACCACCGATGGAGGCGCCGTCAATGCGGTGCATAAAACCCGTGAAATCGCTGACGAAACCCGCATCCCAAGTGCGCAGGTACTTGCTGTGGAAGAAGAACACAAAAGGGATGAATCCCCGCCAATACAGCTTGTTCGATTTGCCTTGCCAAACTGATTTCTTCAAAATCGGATGGAGTGTTTAATTTTGGCCCTCTTTTGAAAGGATTGAAGGATTGAATTGTTGAAGGATTGAAGGCATGCGTGATTCAATCCTTCAATCCTTCAATCCTTTTCTAGGGGCTAACTTCGGAAAACTATTTCGGTTTTAGGGAATTACATCAACCATGCGCAAGTACCTCTTCCTATTTTGCTTGTTTTTGGCCGTGAAAACGGCTGCACAGGTCAGCGGCAAGGCCACTGTGGACAGCACCCGGATGCTCATCGGCGACCAGATGCGCCTGCGCATTGAGCTGAGCACCACCAAGGGCGTGGAACTGCTGCCTTTCGACCGCACGGCCATTGCCGCCGACTCGGTCTTCGAGGTGCTGGACGAGAGCCGTTGGGATACCCTCAGCACTATTGGCGAAAGGCTCCAATTGCAGAAGAACCTGCTTTTCATCGCTTGGGACTCTGGCCTGCACCGCCTGCCCGCCTTGCCCATCGTCTTTAAGCTGGGCGAACGCACCGATACTTTTTTTACACAGGATATTCCGATGGAAATCGGCTTGCCGCAGGTGGATACAACCCTCGCCGACATCAAGCCCATCATCGAAGAACCCCTGAAATTGCAGGATTTTATCTGGTACATCGTTGGTGTGCTGGCATTGCTGGCCGTCATTGGCCTGGTGCTGTATTTGCGCAAGCGCAAAAAAATGGCCCCGCCACCGCCGCCCGTCCCCGTGGTGCAATTGCTGCCGCACGAACTGGCGCTGAAACAATTGGACGAGCTTGCAAAGCAACAACTCTGGCAAACTGGCGATGTGAAAGGCTACCACAGTGCGCTTACCCATATCGTTCGGGAGTACCTCGAAGGCCGCTACGGCATTCAGGCGCTGGAGCAGACGACCGACGAGATTCTGGCGCAACTCAGGGGCGGTGACTTCAATATGTCGCTGTCGCAACGGCTGGGCGATGTGCTCCAGACCGCCGACCTCGTGAAATTTGCGAAAGCGCAGCCCACCGCCGAGTTCCATGAGCGGGCGATGGAGGTGGCCCGTGCATTTATCCTGGAAACCAAGCCTGCCGCAGTCATTGCGGAAGCACCAAACACGAAAAATGTTCAGTAATTTCAGCTTCCAACACCCGTGGTTTTTCTTGTTGTTGCTGGCCTTGCCAGCAATGTGGTGGTGGCGTCGCAAACGGGCTGGCCAGCAGGAAGTGACCGTGAAAATGCCCACGCTGGCAGTGGCTGCTGGCCTGAAATCGTGGAAGGCCGATTTCCAAAAACTGCTGCCTTGGCTGCGGGCGCTGGCCTTTGTGTCGCTTGTGGTAGCTTTGGCCCGACCCCAACTGACGCTGAAAGAGGAGAGCATCAAGGCCGAAGGGATTGATATTTTCTTGGCGATTGACCTGTCGAGCAGCATGTTGGCGCAGGACTTCAACCCCGACCGCCTGGAGGTCTGCAAACGGGTGGCCATCGAATTTGTGGAAAAACGGGAGTACGACCGCATCGGGCTGGCGGTGTTCAGTGGCGAGGCGTTCACGCAATGCCCGCTCACTAGCGACCACCGGGTGCTAACGGACTTCATTTCGCAGCTCCGTTGTGGAATTTTAGAGGACGGAACAGCCATCGGCATGGGCCTCGCCACGGCGGTGAACCGCATCAAGGATAGCCCCGGCAAGAGCAAGGTCATCATCCTTTTGACGGACGGCGTGAACAACGCTGGCTACGTGAAACCGCTCACTGCCGCTGAGATTGCAAAGGAATTTGGCATCAAGGTCTATACCATCGGGGTGGGGCAGGAGGGCACGGCCGTATCGCCCATTAGCCGCCGCAGCGATGGCAGCTACGTGATGGGAATGGCACGGGTGGAGATTGACGAGGAGCTGCTGCAACAGATTTCGGAAATGACGGGCGGGAAGTATTTCCGAGCGACTACAGCCCGGAGTTTGCAGAAGATTTACGACGAAATTGACCGTTTGGAAAAGACCGAAATAGAGGTGACGAGCGTGAAGCGGTACAGCGAGGAGTTTTACAGGTTCGTGTGGCTGGCGTTGTTTCTATTAATAATTGAAATGCTATTGCGATTTACTGTTTTAAGGTCTATACCTTGATGTTCCTTTGGGATTTCCGGTAAAAATCATTTACCGGAAATCCCAATGGAAGCAATCATTAATGCGCTTGTTTTCTCGCTGCCATATCCCTATCAACAGCTTCTTTCGTCATCTTCCAAAATGACTCATATTCTGCCAGCATTTCGGCTGGTGTGCTTTTGTTTTCGTCAAAAGGGAGGCTCCTGAAAGCGCCGACCGATTCTGCATCATTTAGGTTTTTACCCCTTTCTTTTGAGAAGATAATCTTTCCATCTTCAAGATAGCTGAATGACTCCCTAACGGAAGGCGTAGGTTTGTCAATTTTTTCCCGATAACGGACGAGCTTTAGCTCATCGTTGTCCATGTGGAACAACACCCATATCAAAGTAGAATCCGTAGTAAAAATTGAGGAAATACGGGGCGTTTTTCCATTCACTTCGATATATTTCAAAGTGTCCCGCTGATTAAAAGCGACGACATGGTAGGTGGAATCCGGCTTCCATAGCTTGTCAATTTTCCTTGCTAAAGTGTCTATGCTTGCAATTTTTATATTGTCTTTAGGAGGGTATGAGGAGTCTCCCGTAGTCGCTGTGTCAGGCTTTGTTGATTTGGAACAACTGTTCAGTATTAAAAAGGCAGCTGTAAAAACAATTGAAAATAGTTTCATTGTTATTGGATTTTAATGTTCAAGTGGTAATGAGAAAAAGCTTTAACAATAAGCTATTTTAAAAATTTTAGCATTGCAATTATTGGCTTTATACCACATGATAATAAAGTCAATAAACACAGCTTTTAATGGGGCATAAAAGCCATTAATTCCCAAATACCTGAAGCTTGTCATGGTTGTTGGAAACTATGACCTTGTACTTGCCACTAGGAGCTTTCAAAAGTGCCATGTCCCGCACTTCTTTCATCGCCCAAAAGCCCGACTTTTTATTGTCCACCCAATTGAAGTTGCCTTTGCCGTCGCCTGCAAGAAAAATGCCGTTTCCGGCGTCGCAGCGGTTGGTTTCTACCTCCAAGCCATATTTGTTGCCAGCCATAAGCAAGTCTGGATTTCCGTCACCATTAAAGTCATGGGCGAGAATACCAAAGACGGGTGAAATCTGTGCCTCGATGGGCAGCGAATGGCGGACGAACTTGCCCCCTTGGTTCTCCCACCAGCAGGTTTCCAGCAAATTGGCCTTCAGTACATAGGCCGCCTCCAAATCCTGTTTTGGAAATATGTCTTGAATAGTGGCCAGTCCGTAGTCGTGGGCGTAGATGAAGCGTTTTTTGAGGAACGGCATCTGCTTGATGATCACATCCTTTTGCACCAGCGGATACAGGTTGCCCATTTCATAATAAGCCATGACGGGGTCAATACTGCCGTTTTTGTCAAAATCATGTGCAAAGAAGGTCAACGGCTCTTTTTCGGAGGTGACGAAACGGGAATTCAACCCAAAATTGCCCGTGACGAGGTCAAGGTCGCCGTCTTTGTCCAAATCGGCGACTTGGAGGCGGTTCCACAGGCCGTTGGAATTGCCCAAGCCGATGGTGCTGCCGTCCAGTTTTTTAAAGGCCCCGTTGGTGTATTTGAAAACGGTAACGGCCATCCATTCGCCAACTACAATTAGTTCTGCTGCGGGGTCGGCGTCAATATTGGCCCAAGCGAGGTCGGAAACCATGCCTAAGCGCTCAAATTCAGGGGCAAGCGCCTTGGTCACGTCCACAAATGCCGTCCGGTCGTTGCGCAGCACATAACTGTGAGGGGCGGTTGGGTACTTGTCCGGCGATACTCTGCCACCGATGAAAAGGTCGAGGTCGCCATCGGCGTCATAGTCGTACGGGACCATGCGCAGGCCCACATCCTCCATTTGTGGCAGGGCCTTGCCAGCCCCAGTGGTTATGCCGATGCCCTTGAACTCCCCCTTGCCCATGTTGATGTACAGGCGATGCACCCAAGGGCTTAATGCTGCACTATCTTTTTTGGCCTCCATACCACCGCTAACCACGTAAAGGTCGGGGTCGCCGTCCATGTCAATATCGAGGAAAGTGGCACCGTGGTCTTCAAAATGCTTGTCTTGTTCCCAGGTTTCCTGCGAAGCCCGTGTGAATTTGCCATTGGGGTTTTGGATGAAAAGCCCACCTGCTTCGTCGAAGGAATTTCCGACGTAAAAATCGGTCAGGCCGTCGCCGTTCACGTCGGCGGAGGCCATGAGGGGGCCGAGTTCGCTGTTCTTCCAGGGGTGCATGAAGAAGGACTCGAAGTCAACATAGTCATTTTCACTATGCACAAAATCAAGCCCCGCCGTTGCTGTTTGGTCTTGCATAGTGGTTGGCCCTTGGGCCAAAGCCCTTGGTGGTGCTGTTTCGTTTGCTTCAGAATAACGCAGCGTAAGTCGTTGATTTACAGGGACGTTGGTCAATGATTGAGCCTTGCCATCAGGCCAGCGGACTTGTAATCGGTCAATTTTCTGAACCTTGCTGAGGCCAAAATGGATAAGGTGCTCAACGGCGGAGAAAATACCACGGGTCGGACTTAGCATGGCGTATTGCTGCTGGTCACCATAGTATATAGTAACGGTGGCGCCCGTGCCCGATGCGTTTTTCTCACTACCCACCAACTTGCACTGCAAATAAGCCGCATCGGTTTTTTGGCGGGCTAGGTTTTCGTACACGAAAGCGGGGTCATCAATATTGTTCACCAAATAGTCGAGATCGCCGTCCTTGTCGAGGTCGGCATAGGCGGCACCGTTCGACCAAGAGGCTTTCGCCGTTGCCCATTTGCCGGCCATGTTCTCGAATTTCCAACCGCCATCGTTTTTGAAGTAATAGTTGCGAAGCTTATAAGTCGGGATGAGGTTCAGGAAGTCGTAAACGGTTTTGAACTGCTTTTCCAGCGGCACATTTTTATCCTTGATTTCCGAAAACTGGAAATTGATGAAGTCCGAGTTGGTGATTTCCCGGTGGTAGCCGTTGGTGACCATCAAGTCTTTGAGGCCGTCGTTGTCCATATCGGCAAAAAGCCCGCTCCAACTCCAGTCGGTGCGGAAAACATTGGCGAGGCAGCCGATGTCGCTGAAGGTGCCGTTGCCGTTGTTGTGTTGCAGCACGTTGCGCACCACTGGCTCGAAATAGCCGTTGCGGATGAGGCTGGTGTGCTTGCCCTGTGGGTTGTTGTTGACCGTGGTTTTTGTGCGGTAGTTGTTGTTGGCGAGCATGTCCACGGCGAAGATGTCGAAGAGGCCATCGTTGTCGAAATCGGCCAGTTCGGTGCCCATGGTGTGCTGTGAAGTGTGACGGACGTATTCGCCGAGGCGGTCGGTGAAGGTGCCGTTGCGGTTGTTGATGTAGAGCAGGTCAGGTTGGATGAAGTCGTTTCCGACGTACACGTCCATCCATCCGTCGCCATTGAAATCCTCCACGGAGACGCTGAGACCATAAGCGAAATTCCAAATTCCTGCTTCCTTTGAAACATCCTTGAAACCACCTTTGCCGTTGGCGGGTGGCCCATCGTTGCGGTAAAGGCGGTCGGAATCGTAAGGTTTCTTGGGTTTTAAGACGGGCACCCTTGTGGTACTGTTCTCCACCGCCATGGACTCGATACGGCTGGTAAAGCTGAAGTCGGTTGGGTAGTTGAGAAGGTAAAGGTCAAGGTCGCCGTCGTTGTCGTAATCAAAGAAATTGGCACCAGTGCAAGCGGAAGGGTCATCTATGCCATATTCCTTGGCCCGTTCCGTAAAGGTCAAGTCTTTGTTGTTGACGTAGAGCTTGTTCCGGCGGTCATCATTTTCGACAGGCCCGGCCCTGCACACATATATATCAAGGTATCCATCGTTGTTGATGTCCACAGTGGTAGCGTTGATTTCAAAGCCTTCTTCTGAGCCTACCCCCGCAGAATCGGTGATGTCCTTGAATTTCATGCCTCCCATATTAAGATAAAGTATATTTTTGCCCGTGCTTGACACGAAATAGACATCCGGTAGGGAGTCGTTATTGATGTCGGCAATTGCGACACCACCCCCGTTGGCGATATTGATGTGGGTGGTTACGTTGTTTTCGAAAGTCTCATTGATTTTGTTCACGAAATCAATGCCCGATTCTTCGGCAGAGAGCAATTTGAGCAGTGGGTCGGAGGCAGTAAGGGTTTCTTCCCCCTTTGAATCTGGGCCATTGGACGAGCTTCCATCTTTGGAGCAGGAAGCGAATAGGCTCAAGATGATGACAATGGCAGGCAACGCCAACTTCGAACCCCTGAATGACAGACTAGTTTGAATGGACATACGGTTCATTTTGATAATGATTGCGGCAAAAGTAAGAATTCTCTAATACGGGCTACGTACCGCTTTGTTTTGGAGATTTCCGACAAACCCATAGCTTGGTTGAACATCTAAACCTAAGAAAGGATGAGTGTGGTTTCAAAATTCAGGTCATACCTGTCAGCCCCTACCCACGGATATGTGCTGGGCTTGTTCCGTATCGTTTTCGGGGCCTTCATGACGTATCTGATGATAGATTACATGCAGATAGACCTTGTGAAGAATGCCTTCATCCTGCCAAAGATACAATTAGCGTATTTTGACTTTTTGAAGCCATTGCCAGAATCCGTCATGGATATTATGCTGCTGGCAATGTTTTTCAGTGCGTTCGCCATCATGATAGGATGGGCATTCCGGCCAGCATGCTTTGTGTTTGGGGCCTTCTTGTTCTATTTTTTGATGCTCGACAAGGGCCTCTTCAACAACCACCTATACTTGTTCGTGCTGTTGAGCTTTATGTTAGGATTTACCCATGCCGACCGTTTTTTTTCCTTGCGGAATTTTCTGAGCAAAGAGAAAATGGCCAACCTACGAGTCCCACAATGGGAGGTGTTCATTTTCCAGTTGCATTTTGCCATCGTCTATTTCTATGGAGGGCTTGCAAAACTGAACCCAGATTGGCTCCTGCGTTGCGAACCAGTAAAATCAATGATAAAGGCATACCCACATGATGATTTGTTTGCTGCTTGGCTCAACCTGGGCTTTCAGCCCACCTTGCTGACATACGGAGGCTTGCTCTTTGATTTGGCGATACCTTTCTTATTATGGTGGAAGCGTACTCGATGGTGGTCGCTGGTGCCATTGCTGTTTTTCCATTTCTCGAATTCCATCACCTTCAGCGACATTGGTATCTTCCCATTCATCATGATCTGCTCGACTGTCCTTTATTTTGACGCATCGGAATTGCCAGTGCTGAAGAATATGGTTGCTGGTAAGGTGAAAAATGTGGAGGTTCTATCCACTCCTTCGTGGGTGCAGCACTTTTTGGTAGGCTATGTTGCCTTCCAGTTGCTATTCCCGTTCAGGGGTTTGTTTTTGCCCAACCCCGTCAACTGGACAATGATAGCCAACCGCTTCGCTTGGAGGATGAAAAGCCAATCCCGGTTTGTGGACCAGTTTGACTACACTGTGCAGGATGGGCCAACTGGGAGAGCCACCCCAGTGGAGGTAAACACTTTTGTCAACCCACCACAAATCCAGGTAGCCGCCCATGACCCCAAAGCTGCAGCCGATATTGCCAAGGGTATAGCAAAGGAGGCCAAGCTTTATGGGGTTGCAGACCCGGTTGTTCGGGCAAGAATCAGGGTGAGATGGAATGGATACGCTCCAGCTTATATGGTTGATACCTTGCTGGACCTTTCAAGGGTAGAGTTCAGCCCATTCCAAAACTTGGATTGGGTGCAGCCTGTGCCACATGAAGAATGAAAAGCTGTGAGAAGATTGTTTTAAGGGCTATATTCAGTTGTATCTTGGTTAGTCAATGAAATTTTTTTGAAAATGTTTTGAAATTCGACCATAACTGCACTATCTTCGCAACTGATTTTGACAGCAGAGCCTAGGCAAAGACATCGAGTGAAAAATTATAATGTCTTAAATACCGAACTTTGGGTATGCTTTTGGGCGCAACATGGAGTTAAATTTGTATTCTCTTTTTAAGAATATAAAAACCGAAAGGTTTCGACAGCAGAACATCAGAATTATAATCCAAATCCGTGAACATTTTATGATCCAAGTTTACTTCTTTCCTGGAACCGATTTCACACCAGCTTACTTTGATTCCATTCAAAGTTATCCGTCAGTGACTATGTCACCATCTACTTCCGCCAGGTTCCGGCGGCCCGTTTCCGGCTAATCGATTTTTTCTGATTGTTTGCTCCGCAATGTAAAAATTGGAGTTGCTTTAACCATTACACACAACATTAGGGATTCGTCCCTATTTTCAAGATTTGCTGTTAGCAAATTATAATCCATGGCAAGTTATAATCTCTTTTGGAAAACGAATCTTACACAATATGTGTCTCTACCATGCGGTAGAGGCTCAAAGGCATTAGTCGGCTTCTTGCAGGGCTAATGCCTTTTTTTGCAATCAACTGAATGTTCTGAGATAGGGCTTGAAAAAATACAAGGGATTGATAACCAACAAATTGCGTCGGTTTCTTTCTTGAGTCGTGTTTTATTTTTTTTCAAATATTTTTAACTAAAATTTTTAATCTTATGAAAAAAGTGAATTTCAAAGTTGTCCTGGCGGCACTTTCGTTCGCATTCATCTTCCTCTTGGGGATGGGTACAGCGGGAGCGCAAACAGGTGCATCCTTGACTGCTGGCGGTACAGGTGTGCCTACTAGCAAAGCAAATTCAGCGATTTTCTCCCTTCCTCAGGGCAATTTCCAAAGCCCTCAGGTTGCGTTGATAACGCTGAAAAACGAGATGACCAACATCAAGGCGACGTTGGCTCAGATTAACAACGAATCTGATCCTACTTACATAGCCTTGGTAAAGTTGGTGACGTACTACCAAAGGGTTTACGATAGGATTTCGTCAGGCCAAACGGTAGCACAGGCGATTATCGGTGGTCTCAGCTATTTCAATGCTGATGCCAACGCACTTACACCAGGCGACCTTCAGATCCTGAGGAATGCAGGAATTGCATTGCTCGACTAATTGATTTCCCGTGCAGGCTTAACTGTACAATCAATTTTTTATTAAATTCTTTGACTTAAAATTTCATAATCTCATGAAAAAAAGAACATTGACGTACCTCGGTATGGTTCTTTTGAACGTGTTGTTTGCTGCCCAAATGTTTGCACAGACAACCGTCAATATGCCGTATAACACCGGTGCGGCAACCTTTAACATTGCGCCTCCGGCGACCTGTTTTTACAATTTCTTCGACAACGGAGGATCTGCCGGCAACTATTCTGCCAGCTCCAGCCCAGTAACGTCCATCGTTACTTTCTGCCCATCTAGCGCAGCAAGCGTTATCAGTGCCAACTTCTCCTCTTTTGCAACGGAGAACACCTTTGATGCACTTTACATCTACAACGGTAACGTTGCAGAAACCAACGCTGCTGGTCCTAACGCTTCCATTTCTGTAGGTAACTTGGTGCAAGCCAACCAGTTCAACTCTGGTTCTGCTCAAGCTTCTACCTTCCGTGCTGGTGGCTTCCAAGGCGGTACATCACCTGGTGTGCGCACAGCTACTGCGGCTTCTGGTTGCTTGACCTTCCAGTTTGATTCTGACTCTAGCGTTCAGCCTGCTGGCTGGGCTGCTGTTGTTGCTCAAGTACCACGTGTTGCTTGTGTGATGACTGCACCAGCTAACCTTACTGTTGGCAACTCACCAGCTACGGCTTGTGCTGCTAACGTAACTACTGCTGCTCCATCATTTGCACCAGCTGGTTGCAACTCTGCCTTCTCACTCCAGTACAGGGTGAACGGTGGTGCACCTGTCGTTATCGGCAGCGTGGTTCCTGCTACTGTTACAATTCTAGGAGTACCTGTTGGTGTCAATACCATCCGTTGGGAATTGGTTGACCCATGTGGTAACGTTGTGATTTCTACTGTTAACCAAACTGTTACAGTTAACGATACAACTCCTCCAACGATCACTTGCCCAGCTGATATGGTTATCAACTTGGACGCTGGTGAGTGCTCTTCTATCGTTAGCTACACTGTAGGTGTAACTGACAACTGCCCATTGGTTGAGAACATAATCATCACGCAGAACCCACCAAGCAACAACCCAGCTCAGGCTGTTGATGCTGCTCAATCTTTGAACTGTGGTTTTGCACAGACTAAGTTTGGCCGTGTGTTCTTCACTGCTGAAGACCTTTCTATCACTGGTCTTCAAGTTGGTCAGCGTACCAACGGTGGTGGTGCTTACACTTTCAGTGTTTACACATTGACTTCTGGTACTACTCCAGCTGCGGGTAACGCCAACTTCAGCCTTGTTTATGGCCCACAGAACGTGACCATGCCTAACATCGGTACTGGCTAC
The DNA here is from genome assembly GCA_020848965.1 of Saprospiraceae bacterium. Classification (GTDB taxonomy): domain Bacteria; phylum Bacteroidota; class Bacteroidia; order Chitinophagales; family Saprospiraceae; genus UBA6168. The sequence continues at coordinate 575 of JADLHE010000168.1, read as the reverse complement.
GCTCCTATTACTTTCACTGCTCCAGCTGCTATTCCTGCTGGTTCTTACTACTTCGTAGAAATCATCGACCAAGATGGTAACTACACGATGGGTAACATCGCTGCTGCCGACAACGCAGCTACGCCATCTTACATTGCTTCTGCTGCTTGCGGTCTGCCTAACTATGGCACTTTCGCATCTGTAGGTTTCAGCGGTCTTTCACTTGCTTTCAACGTAGTTGGTCTAGTTGCTGCTGATCCAGTTAACCAGACTTCTGGTCTGCCTTCTGGTAGCGAGTTCTTCGTTGGTGTAACTACCAACTGCTTCGAAGCTTTCGACGTAGCTGGCAACCAATCTACTTGCTGCTTCGATGTTGACGTACGTGAGTACGCACACCCAACCAACCAGTTGGTTTGCAACGACCAGGTACAAGTTAGCCTCGACGAGAACTGTACTGCAGAAATCGGCGCTGACGACATCCTCGAAGGTGGCCTCTACGGCTGCTACGACACTCGTTACACGGTAATGATCATCACGCCAATGGGGGGCCGGATCAGCCCAGCCGTTGTGAACTCTACCTACAGCGGCAACGGCCC
>JADLHE010000167.1 GCA_020848965.1 Saprospiraceae bacterium | reverse complement strand
TTCAAGGAAACTTGCCTGAATGAACCCTATGGCGATGTCTGGCACCATATCTCAGAGCTGGCCTACAAAGTGCACCCTTACCGCTGGCCAACTATCGGGCTGGAACCCAAGCATGTTGAAGATGCCAGAATGGAGGACGTTAGGGATTTCTTCTTCAAATTTTATCGGCCCAATAACGCCATTTTGGTGATTGCTGGAAAGGTCAACTCCAAGAAAGCACTGGAATTGGTGGAGAAATGGTTTGGCGATATTCCGGCAGGAGAGGTTCCTGTTCGGGAATTGGCAGCTGAGCCAGTTCAAAAAGCATTTCGGGAAAAGGAGGTGGTCGGAAAAGTGCCCGTTGATGCCTTGTATTTGGTTTTTCACACCTGCTCACGTACCCATCCCGATTTTTATGCGGTGGATTTGTTGTCGGATGTATTGGCAAGCGGCCCTTCTTCCAGGCTCTACCGCCGATTGTTGAAAGAGCAAAAACTATTCAGCCATATAGATTGCTATATCACTGCCAGCAACGACCCCGGCCTGCTCATCGTGGAAGGAAAGCCGACCGATGGTGTTTCGATGGAGGCTGCGGAGGCTGCTATTTGGGAAGAAATTTCAAAGCTGATTGAAACGCCCATTGCGCAGCAAGAACTTGAAAAAATTGTCAACAAAAGCGAAAGCTCTTTGGTGTTTTCGGAAGTGAGCGTGTTGAACAAGGCCATCAATCTCGCTTTTTTTGAATTGGTTGGCGATGCTTCCATCATCAACCGGGAGGTGAATCTCTACCAGAATGTCACGGTGGACGAAATGCAACGGGTTGCAAAAGAGGTATTTAAAAAAGAGAATTGTTCTAAATTGATTTACAAGGCATCGCTTCCGAAAGGCGAGTCAAATGGAATAGTAACCGACGATGATGATGAGGACGATGACTAGGGATGAGGGATGAGGAATCAGGGATGAGCCACTTGACGGTCATCCCTCATTCCTCATCCCTAAAAAAAAGCCCCTCCCCGGCGAACCGGAGAGGAGACCAATCCCAAAAACCGAGTTACTAAAATTTTACTGCCGGACCGTGCTTCTATGGAAGTATTCAGTCCGGCAGCTTTTTTTTATCAATCAAGCAAAGTCATTTTCCGGGTCGCAGTATATCCCGGAGTTTGCAAGCGATAGTAGAATACGCCGCTCGTCGGTAGGCTGCCACCCTCGATGGTGATTTCGTGGTAGCCTTTTGCGTAATCTCCGCTCACCGTTTTGATAGCTTTGCCTTCCACATTGTAAATAGTAAGGCTTGCATTGCTGGCCACAGGTAATTGGAAACGGATGATAGTTTCCCCTGTGAATGGGTTCGGGATGTTTTGATAGAGTTCGAATTGGTTGCCAAAAACGGTTGCGCCGTTTTGGTTCTCGAATTCTACCACAACTGGCCGAATGACACCGCCTTTTTCGTAGCTTTCAGCAATGGTCTGGCTGGAGTTGATGTTCAGTAAATCGCTCAGTTTGCCAGATTTGAGTGCCTTGAAAGTCAAGGAGAACTGCGTTTCATCAGCACCCATTTTTTCGGCAGCCAATTGGTACCAACTGGTAGTGATAAAACCTTTTTCCAATTGGTTCAAGCCAAAGTTTTCAACAGAAGTGTTTGCAGTTGGCGTCAGGTTTTCGAATTGCAGCACAGACTTGTCAAAGCTCAGCGTAAACTGGTAGCCCAACATGCCAGCCAAGTTTGCATCGAAGTTTACGGTCACCATTTCACCTGCATCAAACTTGCGGTCAGCAACTTTGAAACTGTAGTCCATTGCGTTGCGGTCTTCAGCTACTGGTGCATTGAGTGAAGTCACGGCAGTGCCGTTCACATCACCTACTTTGATGGCGATGAAATTCACGCTTGGGCTTGTCGGTGCAAGGTCGTTGATATTGCAAACCTCTGGGAAAACACCAGCGAACGGATTGCTTGGATTCGGGAATGTGTAGTTGGCATCCACAAATCGCCAAGATGAATTATTTGGCAAAAGATCGGTGACGTGCAGAATCAATTTGCGCAGCTCAACGATGTCAGACACCGTGACAGAACCGTTGCGGTTGGCATCCGCAGCAATCAATTTGTAAGGAGAATCAAAAGGCACGGAGCCAAGGATGTGCTGGTTGGTCAACAACAAGTCGAAAGTTGTCACACCATTTAACGGGCTGCTGTTCAGCGAAGGCGTTACCGTGTAATCAAAACCAATAGGAAGGGAATTGAATTGATAGGTGCCATTTGCGCCCGTTGTGGTGTTGCCCGCCATATTTCCATTGAGTTCAACATTGGCATTTTCAAGACCCAAATTGCTCTCGTTTGCAATACGACCGCTCACGGCTATGAGCGGAACACCAGTGCAAGCGCCCATATTGTCTTGGATTTCGACGAATGTCTGGCAAAAATCTGCATTGCCATCCTCGTCCGTCACCCAGATTTCAACCACGTTTTGACCAAGGTCATCGCAAGTGTAAATATTGCTCAGATCGGTTACATCTGGAGAGAATGAAACTTGAAGATGATTGTTGGTTGAGCAGTTATCCCGTGTGGAAGGGTCAAGCAACGATGATGCATTAACTTGAACCATACCAGATGGCATGATTTCAACTACAAGACCATTGGCGCATACTGGTGTTGGTGCTTTGCAATCTTCGATGGTGAACAAATAGTTGCAGAAACTTGCATTGCCGCAGCCATCTGTAGCACGGTAGCTGATGCGGTGCGTACCAATGGGGTAGTTATTTGTGCTATTTTGGCCAGTGCCCATGGTTGTGAAACCAGGGTCGGCAATGCCATCGTCATTGAGGTCAACAGTCCATGTCAACGTGATTTGATTGGTTGGTGTACACAAATCCGAAACGTTCACGCTGAGGTCTGGCGCCAGTGGGCTGCAATCATCTTTGAAATTGCAGAAAGTGCGATTAGCGCAGGAAGCAAATGTAGGGCCTACACCGTCCATCACTTTGATGACCTGAACATCGGTCCAAATACCACCTGCACTCGGGTTGTTCACATCATATTGGCACCAATCAATGACTGACCATGTACGAAGTATTTTCAAACAAGCATCTGGTGCGTTGGTCAACGGTAAATCTGTGTAGCCAGAAACCAAAGTGTGGCAACCATTGGGTGCTGGGAAGGTAGGTGAACCAGTTGTAGCTGGTGTTGTTGGTGCGTTGCAACCATTCAAAGTAATATCAGCTGGGAAATTGATATTGGCCCCAGTGAATGGGTTGTTGTTGATAACCGTGATGGTTTGAACGCAGAAGCTCAATGTACCAGCAGGGTCTGTGGCTGCGTAGGTACGGTAAATGGTACCTGCACCACAAGCTACTGTTCCAGCATCGGATTGTGTGACTGTGATATTTGCTCCGCAATTGTCAATTGCCAAGCCGTCGAGTGGGCCTTGCAATGTTGGGTCGGTTTCAACTGTACCTACCAACGTAGGGTTGGTGTAGTCTTGGCCACAGAATAGCGAAACATTGGGTGGGCAAGTGATGGAAGGACCCGACTTGTCCTGAACTTCCACGTTGACCATGCAATCGTTGTAATTGTTGTGGCAGTCAAACACACGGAAAATCACCTGTACATTATTTCCAACATCTG
>JADLHE010000166.1 GCA_020848965.1 Saprospiraceae bacterium | reverse complement strand
TCCATGCTGTCGCCACTCACATCAAAGGAGCGGTGCGTGCCCGTTTTGTATTTATAATCGGGAAGTGTAAAAGTCGGCAAATCCTCCATGAAAACGGGGTCGAGTTGCTCGCCCGCATAACCAGCTTGGGCTGGCACTGGCACATGCACGATGCGTTCTTCATCGTCCCGGTCGGTGACGACGGTCAGGGTGCGGAAGCTCTTGTTTTCCTCGCCCGTGAGGAACATGGTGCCCTCGCCCGTGAAGAGGTATCCCGGATTGATATTGTACTCTTCCACCGCTTTGCGGAGCAATTCGATGGTCACGTCCCGGCGGCCTTTCAGGATTTCACTGAGGCTTTGGGGCAGGTAGTCGAGTGTCAGGGCAAACATGCGGCTGGAGCGCACTTTGCCGTCTTCCCGCAGTTTGTTGTGGCATTTGATGAAACGGTCGGTAATGATGCTATTCATTGCTGGTTTGGATAATGGATGGGTGGAGCTTGATTCGGGTTTTGCTGCGGCGAATATAAGAGTAATGGTGATGGACTGCCGCAAAGTGTTTTCAAATTGTTGAAATATTCTGTTTTTGCCTTTTCTGCATTGCGGAGCAGGCTGATAAAACTCATGCATTGCACCGAAAATCCAAATTCCAATGGCACAATTCTTGCCCAAACCCTGTACCTTCCTTTTGATTCTTCCCCTATATTTTCTAATCTACACTCATTCTAAATCATGGTACGCAATTACCTTTTAATGCTCTTTCTGTGCTTTTCTGCTATCGCAATGGCGCAGGACAACGACATTTCTTCCTCACCTGAAATTGGGGTGAAAAACCCGAAAAAGAAGACCGAAAAGCCGGTCAACAAGCCGGGTTTTATGGAGATAAAGACGTTTCAAACGGGTTCGAGAACAAGCTACAGCAGCACCGGAGGCTGGAAAACCCGGAATTTCTACGACACCAAATTCCGAATTGACGATGCGCCATACCGTTCCATCGGCAAAAAAGGCGTAAACCTTGAGAAGCATTTCAAGGGCAACCAACAGGCAATGCTTCACCTTCAAAAATTCAGGAGCCAGAAGCGAACTGCGGTGATTACCCGAATCGTGAGTTCGGTCGGTGGCCTGTCGCTCATCGTGGCTGGTGCGGCCAACAAAGGTTGGGTTTCGCCAATGGCATTGAGCGGCTTCGGTGTGTTTTTTGGTGGCGGCTACGGCAGTGTGCTCATCGGCAAGTCATCTTACCAAAACTTGGAGCGCTCCGTTGAATACTATAATAAAGGACTTTAGAAAGGGAAGCCATAGTGCTTGTAAACTATCAGTAACCAGCAAGCGCCAAAGGTGGCATTGCTCAAAACACAACTACTAAAAATGAAATACGCAATCACATTCTGCATGGCTTTGCTGTTCGCAACGGCCATTTTCTCCCAAGAAAAAGTCGGTATTTTCAAAACCTTCAAGGATTTCCAAAACGGAAAACTGGAGGCTTATGAAGAATATGAAGGCACCATGCACATCATGGGCAATTTCAAAGTGACTTTCAGGGACAAAACCGGCAAAAAGCAAAAATTCGACGTGGACGCCAAGCGCATGTGGGGCTATGTCGGTACCGACAATCGCATCTTCCGGGTGGACCAAAAAGACCGTCCCTGCGTCATTATCGCTGCGGGCGAAATTTTTGCCTACGGCAATTACTCCACACAATTGGGCGAGGAGACTGCCAGCATGACGGCCAACCAATTTCCGCCGCAAATTTCAAAAGGGCCAAACGGCGAGATGGTCACCATGACCAAAAAGCATTTGTTGGAACTCGTTCCAAAAGCCAGCCCGCTCTACGAGGATGCCAAGAACTGCCGCAACAATATGAATGAACTGGTTGATTTCATCAATTTGTACAACCATGAAATGCAGAAGGCAAAAGAGAAGGACACATCCTCAAAAAATTGAACGCTAAAATTCTTCATGCTAACAGGAAAAGGGCAGCCACCACGGCTGCCCTTTCTTTTTGGCCCAAGTCCAAATGCAAGCCACCTTGGTTTTCCTTCGCCTGTCCTTATCTTCGCCTTCGGGTAACCCTTGCTCCGACCATGCATTATTTCAAATTGACAAATACAATGAACTCATTTTCAATGAAAAAACTAATTCTTTCCCTAACCTTGGTTTTTGCGGTGCGCCTTGTTTTTGCCGTCGAAGGCATGTGGCTGCCGCTGTTGCTCGGTATGCTCAATGAAACGGAGATGAAAAGCCTAGGCATGAAAATGACCGCCGAGGACGTCTATTCCGTCAACAAAGGCTCGCTGAAAGATGCCATCGTCCAGTTTGGTGGTGGCTGCACAGCGGAGGTGATTTCCGACAAAGGGCTTCTGCTCACCAACCACCACTGCGGCTTTGGCCAGATTCAGTCGCATTCCACCTTGGAGCACAATTATTTGGAAGACGGCTTCTGGGCCAAAACCCTGAAAGACGAACTGCCCAACCCCGGACTAACTGCCATGTTCATCTCCCGGATTGAAGACGTGACGGCTGCCGCCTTGGCTGGCGTAACCGAGGATATGGACCAAAAGACCCGCCAAAGCACCGTTGACAAGAACTTGGAGAACTTCAAGGCAACGGTAAAGAAAGAGGCTTGGGAAGACCTGCTCATTCGCCCGTTTTTTGCTGGTAATCAATACTTTATGTTTGTGACGGTCACGTATAAGGATGTGCGCTTGGTGGGCACCCCACCGTCCAGCATTGGCAAGTTTGGAGCCGACACCGACAACTGGGTTTGGCCCCGCCACACGGGCGATTTTTCTATTTTCCGCATTTATGCAGACAAGGACAACCGCCCCGCCGAGTATTCTGAAGCGAACGTGCCTTTGAAGCCAAAGCATTTTTTGCCCATCAGCCTTGATGGCGTGGCAGAAGGTGATTTTACCTTGATTTTCGGCTTTCCGGGCCGCACCAATGAGTACCTGCCGAGCTATGCCATTTCACAGTTGGCCGATGTGCTCGACCCCGCCCGCATTTCGGTGAGGGATAAAACCTTGGCCATTTGGGACGGGGCCATGCGGGCCGATGCGCAAGTAAAAATCCAGTACGCTAGCAAACAGGCCGGGCTTGCCAATTCTTGGAAAAAATGGAAGGGGGAAGTGCTTGGCCTTCGCAAAACGGGTGCTGTGAAGAAGAAGCAGTCTTATGAAAGCGATTTCAAGAAGCTGGTGGCAACGGATGCCAAGTTCACGAAGTACTTAAAATTGTTGCCAGAATTTGAGCAATTGTACCGAGACATAACGCCCTATGCCGAGGCCAAGGCCTATTATGATGAGATAATGGGTGGCAATATCGAGATTTACAGGGCAGCCAATCGGTTTCTGGGTTTGGTGCGTGCCAACGACAAGAGCGGGGAGCCGGGCTTTTTGGAAGAAAAGAAGAAAGTGCAGGATGGGCTGACGGATTTTTACAAAGACTACCGCCCGGAAATAGACCAGCGGGTTTTTGCTGTGCTGATGGAATTATTGTCGAAAAAACTGAGCAAAGAATTTCAAACGGAAATGTTGACTCCATTTCTCGACCAAGCGGGCGGTTCCTATGAGAAATTGGCCGAGTACCTGTTCAAAAACTCGTTCCTGACCAATCAATCGGCTGCCTCGGTGGTGCTGGGCAAGCCAACGGGAGAGGCCGTGAAAGCCATCCTCGACGACCCAATTTGCCAATTGTTGAACAGCCTCCGGGATGTTTACAACCTGAAGGTTTCACCTAAATACAACGAGTACAACGACCGCATCGAACTGTTGCAAAACACTTATATGCGGGCGCAAATGGAGGTGTTTCCGAACAAGAAATTCTACCCAGACGCAAACTCAACCATGCGTTGCAGCTATGGCCAAGTGCAGGGCTATAAGCCGCAGGATGCCGTCAGTTATTCACCACAGACCTATCTGGATGGCGTCATTGAAAAATACGTGCCGGGCGACTACGAATTTGATGTGCCTGCCCGGCTTCGGGAACTCTACGAGCAAAAAGACTACGGCCAGTACGGCGAAAATGGCAAGTTGCCTGTCGCTTTCATTGGTTCCAACCACACCACAGGCGGCAATTCGGGTAGCCCTTCCATTGATGCCAACGGCAACCTGATTGGGCTTAACTTCGATAGGGCGTGGGAGGGCACCATGAGCGACTACAACTACGACCCCAGTATTTGCCGCAATATCATGGTGGACGCTAGGTACGTACTGTTCATCGTTGACAAATTTGCGGGTGCCACCCGGCTCATTCAGGAGATGAAACTGGTACACCCTAAAAAAGAGGGCAGTACGCCAGCAAAGTCAAAAGACGAAAAACCAAAGCTCAAGAAAAAAGCTGGCGTCAACTCAAATAAGAACTTCAAGCAAGAGGTGAAACCAGAGGCTTATTAAATATTTTTTGTTACAATATCATAGGGTTGCCACCGTTCAATTTGTGGCTGAAAGCCTTGTGAAACTTAATTGTTTGGAAAAGCCCAAGGCTTTGTCGTGAAATTGAACGGCACCTTGGGCTTTTCTTATTTTCAAAACTCTATACTTCGGTTTTTGAAATATATTTATAGATTTGCCGTAACCCTTGTCAACTGAACTGTAACTTTTTAATTGGTTGGCATTTTTGGTTTATATCAACGTCTGAAATGAAAAATTAAGATTGTTTGGCAAGAACTATTTTTTGAGCCAAATGTTTGATTCCCAGTATTTTGCGCCCAATCAAAGAGGTCAAGTTAGCCAGTGAAAACTTTTTTGAAAGCTTTATTCACTAATACAAAAACTTAAAGAAATGCAAAATCCCCCTTCCCTCGTTGGTCTCATCAACGAGAACATCGAATTGGCTAAAAGCTACGGTATTTTACATGTAAGCGTTGACAATGTCAGCGAAAATGGCAGGTTCATTAACGTCAAAGGTCAGCAAATCGTCAACTTCAACTCCTGTAGTTACCTTGGTTTGGAAACAGACTCCCGGCTCATTGCCTCAGCGCACGAGGTCATAGACAAGATAGGGGTCCATTTTTCCAGTTCTAGGTCTTATTTGGGGCTTTCGCTTTATGAGGAGGCGGAAGACCTGCTCGCCAAGATTTTCGGTAAACCTGTCATCATTACGCCTTCCACGACCCTTGGCCACATGGCCCTCCTCCCACTGCTTGTGCAGCAGGATGATTACATGATACTCGACCAGCAAGTGCATTCCAGTGTTGCATTTTCGGTGCAGCAAGTGGTCACCAAGCCGGGGCATATTGAAAAGATTCGCCACAACCGCTTGGAGTACTTGGAAAACCGCATCAACAAGCTCAGCAATGGAACCAATAAGGTCTGGTATTTCGCCGATGGTGTTTACAGTATGTACGGCGACGTGGCGCCTTTGGAAGACCTTATGACCTTGGTTGAAAAATACGAGCATTTCCATATTTACCTCGACGATGCCCACGGCATGAGTTGGGCGGGAGAAAACGGCAAAGGCTACGTGATGGACAAAATCAAGCACCATCCACGTATTCAACTCACCACTTCGCTCGGCAAAGGTTTTGGCACTTCGGGCGGGGCCATTATTTGCCAAAGCGAAGAACACAAAACCTTTATCAGGAACTGTGGCGGCACCTTGATATTCTCCGGGCCATTGCAGCCTGCCAATTTGGGGGCGGCCATTGCCTCCGCCAAGATTCACCTCACGCCCGAAATTTATGGGTTGCAGCAAGCCCTAAAAGAACGGATTGACTTCTTTCAAGCCAAAGCCGAAGCACTTGGTTTGCCCTTGGTTTCAATTGGAAAAACCCCGCTTTTCTACATAGGCACGGGCACAAAAGAAGTGGGCTGCGAAGTGATTTCCGGCCTGATGAGGCAGGGGGCTTATACCTGCATCGCCAGCTATCCCAGTGTGCCAGCAACCAACTCTGGCATTCGGATTTTGGTGAACGTTCACCAAACTTTGGATGATATTGACCAGATGCTCAGCAACTTGGCACCGATGCTGTTTGAGCAGTTGGAGAAATCCGGCATACCGCTCAACAGGATTTACAAAGCTTTTGGTAAAGACGCTGTGGAAGTGGAGTGAAGTTTTCGTTAATTAGATTCAACAGAAAAGCGGTGGCGTCGTCAAGATGCCACCGCTTTTTTATTTTGCATTTTGCCCATCAATCCATGCGGTAAGCGGCAGTGATACCTGCCAATAAAATCAAGCCCTCGCCGGTCTTTTCGCCCTTAGTTTTGATGTTTTTCTCAAACCCAGCTGCGATGGCGGGGGTCAATACCATATTGTCGCCCAATAGGAAGGCCCAACCCAGTTCAAGGGTGGGTTGCAGTACGATAATATCTGATTTGCCCTTCAAAGTACCGGTATCCGTCGTGGTTTTCCAGTCAATGCTGTTGAACCATACATCGGTCCTGATGCCAAGGTTGATGCCGCTGAAATACTTTTCAAAATAGTGCTTATAGCCAAGCGAAAGGCCGTAGCCGCTGCCTTTTTCGTCGTCATGAAGTCCTTGGTCACGGTGGTTGATGATTTGGTAGCCTACTCGTGCATTGGCCACATCGTATTTGTTGACGCTTTTTTCAATCCTGAAGCCGGGAATGATGCCCGTTGGATAGACTTGAAATTCCAGGCCAATATCTGTTACCCTGTTTTGGCTGAAAGCCAGTGAAGCAAAAAACAAAAATGCGAATGTGAAGCGAAAGTTATTTTTCATGGTTTGTTAATTGATTTTGGGCAAAATTAGCTTTTAATCCAAATCACGAAAATAACTTTGAGGTCGGAGCCGAATTACCACCAAACACGGTTTTGTTTTTCTAGCCTAAAAATCAACAAAAATGCCTGAAAATTTCGCTGACCTCCCCAAAATTGAAGCTGCGCTGCGCAAAAAAAACGTGCAGGTGGAAGTCAATGAACACGACCTGAAAAACCTCTCCGTGAAGCATCCTTCACTGTTTATCGTCAATCAGGCCTTGGACGATTTGGACGAACTCGTGCTGATTTCCCTCCTCGAAACCAGAAACGTACCCTACAAAATCATCGCTCGGCGCTCCATGCCGGACATAGCGCTCTCCTCGCATTTCATCCTCCTCGACTACAATATCCTGCAATGGGAAGACTACGTCAGGGCGGTTTTCAAGGAAATCATCAAGGCTAAAAACGGCGGTTACTCCCTTTGCCTCCTGCTGCATTTTACCGACGGGGCACTCGATACGCCCGTGCGTGACCAGTACCTGACCCGGCTCATGCGTTCGGTAAAACGGGCGGAAATCCCCGTGGTCCCTGTGCGTTTGAAGACGCCGTTTCCCGGTTTTGTGAGGCCGGGCCTTGGCAGCCGCATCGTCTCTTGGGTAAAGGGCGAGCCGCACAAAATAACGGTTCGGGTGGGTGGCCAAATCACGGTGGAGGAGCAGTCCCGAATCCCCAAACCCAAGGATTTTAAGCGTTTCATTCAATCTAAAATCTTCTCGCTTGGTTCTGGGCTGGAGGTGAAGCCCTTTTTCTTCCGAGAGTTTTTCAAGTTGCCTGCCGAGGCGGAAGAACCCATTGCGCAGCCCATACCAAGCCAAGTATTGGAATCGGAAATCGGGCGGCTGAAATTCGAATCGCTTGTTGCTTCGCAAGGCGAATACGATATTTTCGTGGTGGAGGCCAAGGACATCCCCAATACCATCCAAGAAATCGGGCGGCTGCGGGAACTGACCTTTCGGGCAGTGGGCGAAGGCACCGGCAAAGCCCGTGACCTCGACGAATACGACCTCTACTACCGTCAGCTCATCCTTTGGGACCGGGAAGCAAAGCAGATTGCCGGCGGCTACCGGATGGGCGTTGGCGATGAGATTTTCGAGCGGTACGGTGCCAATGGCTTCTATATCAGCAGCCTTTTCAAAATCAAGGAGGGCTTCTATCCATTCATGAAAAAATCGGTGGAACTGGGCCGCTCCTACATCGTCCCCGAACACCAACGGAAGCGACTTCCACTCTTTTTGCTCTGGAAAGGCATCTTGTTTTTTTTATTGAAAAACCCGAGGTTTTCCTACCTCTACGGCCCGGTGAGCATCAGCAAATACTACTCGAACCTGAGCCGAGGCGTCATTGTGGCCTATATCAAAAAACATTTTTACAACAGCACCTTGGCCTCCTATCTGAAGCCCCGCAAACCCTTCAAGGTGAAGGTGGACAAAGTGGACATCGAAATGCTGGCCGACCACCTCTCACCAGAGCTTCAGGCGCTTGACAACCTCATCGAGGACATAGAGCCGGAGCATTTTCGGCTGCCCGTGCTGGTGCGGCAATACCTGAAATTGAATGCCCGGTTCATCAGCTTTAACGTTGACCCAAATTTCTCGGATGTGCTGGACGGCTTCATCATCCTCGACCTGAACGATGTGCCCATTGCCATGATTGAATCGCTGCGAAAGGAAGTGAACAGCTGAGAAGCAGACGCTATCTAAATCGCCAAATCTGCTGTCCAAAAGCCGCATTCGAATTACCTTTGCCGGATTTCAGTTTCAAAATGAAGAAAATCCGAGCATTACTGAGGGGACTAGCCTTGCTGGCCATTTTTATTATCACGATAATTTGGGTGGTCGTTCCGGCCATTTTTCGAGGCCGAAACTTGGAACATGCATTGAGAATCAGGCAATTGTGTATCACCCGTATCCTGCAAGTGCTGGGGGTGAGAGTGGACTTGAAAGGCGAACCACCCACCGGACCACATATCTTCGTGGGCAATCACCGCTCCTATATTGACCCCATTGTGACGCTAAGAGATGTGCAGGCATTGCCCGTGGCAAAGGCCGAAATGGCAGCTTGGCCTGTTATTGGCTTTGGTGCAAGGGTCACGGGCATTATGTTCGTCAAAAGGGAGAGCAAAAAAAGCCGTGCCGATGTGCTGGCTGCCATGCTGGAAACCTTAAAATTGGGCTATTCCGTCATCATCTTCCCGGAGGGCACCACGCATATTGAGCCGCAGACCATTGATTTCCGAACGGGGGCCTTCAACATGGCCGCCAGGGAGGGGTTCAGCATGGTGCCGATGGCAATTGACTACGCAGACTTGGGCGATGCTTGGGTGGGGAACGATACT